>JAPLWL010000027.1 GCA_026396635.1 Candidatus Komeilibacteria bacterium
CCAGAGCTTTTGGCATGCGTCTAGCCCACTTGGGCTTTCAGGCTTATAGTCTAGGAGATTCTAATGTGCCTTCCATTGGTCCGGGCGATATGTTGTTGGCGGCTTCCGGTTCCGGCGAAACGCAAACTACTTTTGATATTGTGGAAGTGGCTAAAAAGAACAAGGCTTATATTGCTTTAATTACCGGCAATCGGGATTCTAGAATGGGCCACGATGCTGACGCTATTGTAGAGTTAAGAGCCCCATCTAAAGTTAAGCAGGTGGATGGTTTTAGCTCTATCCAGCCTATGACCACCTTAAATGAACAATGTTTGTTTATATTTTTTGACGCGGTGGTTTTACGTTTGATGGAAGAATTAAAAGAGAATCACGATAAAATGTGGTCTCGGCACTCTAATTTAGAATAATTATAATCATATGGGAAAAAGATATTTGTTAGCGGCTTCATTAATTTGCGCTGATCCGCTCAATCTACAGGCGGAAATTGAGCGCTTAGAAGCCGGCCAGATTGATTACATCCATTTTGATCCCATGGATGGACATTTTGTGCCGCGCTTGGGCTTGTATCCGGAAATCTTGCAAAAGCTTAAAACCATCACCAAATTGCCGGTTGATGTTCATTTAATGATGTCTGATCCGGAATTTTACGCGCCGGTTTTTGCCAAGGCCGGAGCTGATGTCATCATGGTTCACGCCGAAGCTAATCCTCACTTGTACCGAGTCATCAAGAATGTTAAAAATTTGGGGGTTCAGGTGGGTGTTTGTTTAAACCCAGCTACGCCGCTGTCGGTTTTGGATTATGTTTTAGATGAAATTGATTGGGTGATGTTAATGGCAATTAATCCGGGCATTGTTGGCCACGGTTTAATTCCTAAGATGTTGGATAAAATTTCTGAATTAAAAGCCAAGTTAGCCAATCGAAATTGATGGCGGAGTAACTCCAGACAGCGCGGCTCAAATGATTAAGCGGGGCGCGGACATGCTGGTTTGCGGCACTTCCAGTATTTTTAAGCCAGATTTGCCGGTTGATAAGAAAATTGCTGAATTCCGTCTTAAAATTGATAATGATTTAAAATAAGCTTGTGGTTTTGAAAATAATATTGTTTTATGCAGATAACTAAAGATACAAGATGTTGCATATCTATTGCTGAGAGGCCTGGTAATTTTGGAAGCATGTTGTTTAATAATTGCTTTAAAGCCTTGTCCATGGATTACATTTATAAGCCATTTCGTCTATTGGCGGGCGATTTACCGATAGCTATTCAGGCCATTAAAGCTTTGGGAATAATAGGGTGCGGAGTATCAATGCCTCACAAAATAGAGGTTATTAAATATTTAGATGAGGTGGATGAAGTGGCTAAAAAAATAGGCGCTGTTAATACCATTGTCAATCAAGGGGGGATTTTGAAGGGTTATAATACTGACTATTCCGGTGCTTTTGCCTCTCTGAGTCAAATTTTTGATGTAAGGGGTAAAAAAGCTTTTATTTTAGGTTGTGGAGGGGCCGCTCGGGCAATTGTTACTGCTTTAAAATCAGCCGGCATTGATGAAATTATAATTACTAGTCGAGATGAAAAAAGGTGCTTAATCGTAGCAAAAGAATTTGAATTGCAGTATAATCCTTATGCACAAAAAGAAAGGGTGAGAGCTAATATTTTAATTAATGCTACTCCGGTGGGCATGTTTAAAGAAGACGAATCGATTATTGGCAAAAGCAGTCTTGTTAACTTTGAAGGGGTAATGGATGTGGTGATTTCGGGAGACGAAACAGATTTAATTAAGCAGGCACGCAGTCTGGGATTAAAATTTATACCAGGTTATAAGATGGCTACCTATCAAGCCTTGGCGCAATTTAAACTTTACACCGGTGTTGATGTTCCTCAAGAAATAATAGAAAATGTCATAAATTTATATTTTAAGTAATAAAAATGTTAAATTAAATATGGATTATAAAGTTTGTATTTTAACAGCTGGGGCCGGCACTAGAATGGGGGCATTATCAAATAATATTAATAAAGGTATTTTACCGGTTAATTTCAAAGCTGTTATTTCTCATGTTATTGAAAAATTTCCCAAAGAAGTTGAGATAGTTATAGCTTTGGGGTATAAAAAAGAAACAGTTAAAGATTATTTAGCCTTAGCACACCCAGAACGACAATTTACCTTTGTTGAGGTGGATAATTATATCGGTCCTGGGACTGGCCCGGGCTATTCTCTTTTATCATGTAAAGCACAACTTCAAAGTCCTTTTATTTTTATCACGGCCGATACTTTAGTATTAGAAGACATCCCTAAGCCTAATCAAAATTGGTTTGGTGTGGCTCCAATTAAAGAAACAGAACGATATTGCACAGTTAAAATAAAAAATAATTTAATTTATCAATTAGATGATAAGACTAAGAATGATAATAAGTTTGCCTTTATTGGTTTAGCTGGCGTAAAAGATTTTATTACTTTTTTTGATGGTTTGGAAAGAAATAAAGAGATTGCAGGCGGAGAGATACAAGTTTCTAATGGTTTTAAAAATTTAATAGAAAATAAACTAGTACCCATTGAGTTTACTTGGTTTGACACGGGAACGCTAGAAAATTATAAGGAAACTGATAAAAATTTTGGAGGAGAAAAGAAAAAATTTGATTTTAGCAAAGGTGGTGGAGACGAATTTTTGTATTTTGTAAATAATAGAGTTATTAAATTTTTTGCCGATGAAAAAGTCTCAGCTAATCGGTGTCTTAGGGCAAAAACCTCGCTAAGGGGTCTTTGCCCGGAAATAGAGGGGCACAAAAACTGTTTTTATTCTTATAAAAAAATTGACGGCCAGACTTTATATAGTATTCTTAATAGGCAAATAGTAAAAAATTTTTTACAGTGGGCCAAAATAAACTTATGGAGAAAAGTTGAATTAAATGAAAACCAGAAAGAGTCTTATGTAATGGCCTGCAAGAAATTTTATATTGAAAAAACAGCCAATCGCCTCAAGGCATTTTATGAGAAGACAGGCCTTAAGGATGTTAATACCTTGATTAATGGGGTTCAGACTCCCTCTTTAAAAGAAATAATGGATAAGATTGATTGGGTTTATATAACGGCTGGCATCCCAAGTAATTTTCATGGTGATTTGCAATTTGATAATATTTTGGTTACCAAAGATCCAATAAGTAATTTAGAAAAGTTTGTTCTTTTGGACTGGAGACAAGATTTTGCAGGATTAACTGATTTAGGTGATTTATATTATGATCTAGCTAAACTTTATGGTGGAGTTTTAATTTCTTATCAATTAATTAAAGATGGACTATTCTCGTTTGATATGAACGGCCCAGGTGTGTATTACAATTATCATATTAAAAATGATCTCATTGAGGCTAAGGAAGAGTATGAGTCGTTTTTGATAGATAATGATTTTGTTAATATTTTTAAATATGGCCTCATTGCATGAAAATCCATTTGACCTACTTCTTTATTTTATGGGAAAAAATATGTTATTTAAATTATTAAATTAACAATAATATGCCCGAAGAATCATATCCAAAAATTGTTATTAAGCCTTGGGGTAAGGAAATATGGCTTGAGCTGAATGATGCTTATTGTTATAAGCGTTTATATATTAACGCTGGTCATAGAACTAGTTTACAATATCACGAAAAGAAAAGAGAAACAAATTATATTATTGAGGGACAAGCTGAAGTGTGGATAGAAAATGAAAAAGGGGAGGTCGAAATTAAATCAATGGTCACTGACGATTTTTTTAATGTAAAACCATTTAAAAAACATCGTGTCGTTGCCGTGACGGATTTAATACTTCAGGAAGTTTCGACGCCGGAAGTAGATGATGTTATAAGAATAGAGGATGATACGCAACGCCCTGATGGTAGAATAGCTGCGGAGCATATCAATTAAACGTGTCAGTATGCAGAGGGTGAGAAAATTAATATTGGCTGACGGAAATTTATTACTATTAATGAGTGAAAATAATTGTCAAATTGTTTGATTTGGTTGAATATGTCGCCGCTGCATTTGCACCCATTTAATTTGTTTTTATATTATTTTGGTAAATTAAAATTATGGAGAATACTATAACAAAAGTAATTAAAAATTTAGTTTTGGATGTGGACGGGGTTTTAACCACCGGTCAGTTTTTGTATACTGCCGAAGGTAAGTTTGCCAAGGTTTTTGGCCCGCACGACAACGATGGCATTAAGATGATCTCTAAATTTTTAACCGTTTGTGCCATTACTGCCGATAAAAGAGGCTTGCCCATTACTCAAAAGCGGGTGGCTGAAGATATGAAATTGCGCTTAGAGGTGGTTAGCGAAGAAGAGCGACTCCAATGGTTTAAGGATAATTTTGATTTATCGCAAACTATTTATATGGGTGATGGTATTTTTGACGCTCAGGTTTTTCCTTTAGTAGTCTACAGCATTGCTCCGCAGAATGCTTTTTATCTGGCTAAGGCAGCAGCCAGTTATGTTACTACCTTAAATAGCGGCGAAGGTGCGGTAGCGGAAGCTTGCTTACATATTAGGGATAAATTTTTTAACGTTTGAGTATAGTAATTATGTTTCTATTTAAAAAGATTAAAAGTTATTTGGTTGATAATTTTCTTTGTAATTATAAAAAACCAATTTTTCGTCATTGGTTGTACAATTTTTGTCTTAGGTATGTTTATTTTTTTCAAGGAGAATGCAATGCCGACCCAAAAACTAATGGCGAAGGTTTATTATTGGAAACTTTGTTAAAAAATAACAAAATTACAATGGTTTTTGATGTTGGAGCTAATATTGGTGAATACACCCAACGCTTAATAAAGTTGAATCCTAAGCTTAGTGTTCATTGTTTTGAGCCAAGTAAGCGAGCCTTTGTTGAATTAAAAGATAAATTTATTAATAACTTAAATGTTAATTGTAGTAATTTAGCCTTAGGCGATGTCGTGGGAAAAAGAAAGTTTTATAATTTTGAAGAATCAACAACTTTTAGTTCATTTTATTTAGATTTTAATACTCAAGCTAAACCAGTTGAAGGTTTGGTTGAGGTTGACACCTTGGATAATTATTGTGAGGGAAATAAAATTAACCATATAGATCTATTAAAAATAGATGTCGAGGGTCATGAGTTGTCAATTTTAAATGGCAGTCAGAAGTTGTTCCAAGAGGGTGGCATAGAAATAGTTCAGTTTGAATATGGCCATGCCGCTTTACCAGCCAGAGCTTTTCTTTATGATTTTTTTGTTTTTTTTGAAAAATATGGTTATTTAATTTATAGATTAAAATATATTGGCTGGGAACTGCAACAATACACGCCCTGGTTGGACAAATGTCCTTATGCTAACTTTTTTGCTATTAAAAAAGATTCATTTTTATTAGAGGTGATAGAAAATCAAGAAATTATTTTATGAAAAAATTAGATCAATTGTGTTAATCAACCGTCAACCGAAGATATTTTAGCGGATATGGTTTGGGGTATAGAAAAAACTACCGGCGTTATTCAATTAACTAAGTTATTGCCCTTAGAAATTTTATATTTAAATCAACATAATGATGGTGTGGGCAAAATTTGGCAAGATCATTATTTGGCCTTTGCTAATTTTTTAAAAAAATATGAACCAAGGTCTGTTTTAGAAATCGGCGGTGCCAATGATTTTATTGCTAATAATTATTTAAATCAAAAACAGGCCGAGTGGACTATTGTTGAGCCACATCCGCAATTTGTTAGCTCAGATAAGGTTAAAGTTATTAAGTCTTGGTTTGATGATAAATTTTCTATATCAGGAGGAGAAATTGACATTATAATTCATTCTCATGTTTTGGAGCATGTTTATGATCCTAATCAATTTTTGGGTCAGATCAGTAGTTTTTTAAAAGATGGTCAAAAACATATTTTTACTTTCCCTAAAATGTTAGAAATGTTAAAAAACAATTATACCAATTGTTTAAATTTTGAACATACAGTTTTTTTGACTGAAGAATTAGTTGATTATTTATTAGAGCAAAATGGTTTTAAGATTTTAGAAAAAGAATATTTTGGTAATCCGCACAGCATTTTTTATGCTACAGAGAAAGATAGCCAATTAAAGCCAACTAAGTCATTGCCAAATAAATATAATGAATATAAGCAAATTTTTCTTGATTTTGTTAATTATCATCAAGCGATGGTAGCGGAATTAAATAAAAGAATAATTAATTATGACGGTCCAATTTATTTGTTCGGCGCTCATATTTTTTCTCAATATTTAATAGGTTTTGGGTTGGAGACAAAAAGGATCGTTTCAATTTTAGACAATAGTCAGGCTAAACAAGGCCAACGTTTGTATGGTACTGATTTTAAAGTGGAGTCGCCTAAGGTGTTGGCCGGTCAAAAACAGGCAGCCGTTATTTTAAAGGCCGGAATTTATAATGAGGAGATTAAAAAAGATATTTTAGAGAATATCAATTCAGAAGTTATTTTTTGGTAATATGTCTTTAGCGCCCATTACTTTATTTGTCTATAATCGTCCGGATCACGCTCAACAGACCGTGGAAGCTTTGAAATTAAATCATTTAGCCAAGGACAGTGATTTAATTGTTTTTGCCGACGGAGCCAAAAATGCTAAAGATGAGATTGGAGTGAAAGAAGCGCGGGCATATTTACAAACCATAATTGGTTTTAAAAGTTTAAGAATTGTTGAAAGAGAAAAAAATAATGGCCTAGCTAAATCAATTATTTCCGGCGTCACTGAAGTGGTTAAAGAATATGGGAAAATTATTGTGGTTGAAGATGATCTGATTACTTCGCCTTATTTTTTACAGTACATGAATGAAGGTTTGGATTTTTATGAAAATGAAAATCAAGTTATTAGTTTAAGTGGCTACGTTTATCCGGTTATGGGTAAATTGCCAGAAATCTTTTTTTTGCGGGGGGCTGACTGCTGGGGCTGGGCTACTTGGCAAAGGGGTTGGAGTTTATTTGAATCCAATCTTGGGCTATTCGTTGGTATGCCTCGGCCTTTTTAAATAATAAACTAACGCTTTACCCGGGCCAAACTTTGGTGAAAAACATTGGTTTAGACGGTAGTGGGACGCATTGTGGGATTTCAAAGGAGAAATTTGATCTAGCAACTAAATCGGTTAATTTTAGAAGCATCCCGGTAGCCGAGGATCAGTTAGCCAGGTCTATGATAGCTGAATATTTTAAGAGTAATAGATTGAGCTTATTTAAAAAAATATTAATCAAGGGTTGGTGGGTTATTACAAGTTTAGGGCGAAAGTCCGGTAAAATAAACTAATTTAATAAAATATCTATTTTTAATTTAAGATTTAATATGAAAGATATTATACAGTTTAATAAGTACTCCGATTATTATGATCTTTTTTATCAGAAGAAAGATTATCAAGCCGAAGTTAAATTTTTACGGGCGGCTATAGCCAAACATTCTAATCGTAAAGTAAAAAGTATTTTGTCGCTAGGTTGTGGTACAGCCGGCCATGATATTATTTTAGCTAAGCAGGGTTTTAAGATGACCTCAGTTGATTTTTCTAAGCGCATGCTTGATTTGGCCAAAATTAAAGCAAAAAAACAGGGCGCGGCCATTGATTTTGTCTTAGGTGATGTTAGAAAAGTAAAGATTAAGAAAAAATTTGATTTGGTGGTGGCCATGTTTAATATCGCCGGCTATCAAAATTCCAACAGCGATATTGTAGACTTTATGGCCACGGCGGCTAGGCATTTAAAT
>JAPLWL010000048.1 GCA_026396635.1 Candidatus Komeilibacteria bacterium
GAATTGTTAGAGCTTTTGCCTAAGCTTGGTTTTGCTATTGGCGCGCGCGCTATTAAAGTTGATGACCGCTTGGTTGATAAAATTGGTTTTGCCATAGAGCATTGGCGGCACGAACAAGAACTGCAGCAACGCAATCAAGCCATCAAAGAAGTTCATTTAGGCGATAAAGGTGAAAAAATTAATAAGCGGGAAGTAGTGGTTAAAGTTCCTAAACAAATTATTGTCCGCGAATTTGCGGAAAAACTACAAATGCCGGTAACTCGGGTTATTGCCGAATTAATGAAGAATGGAATTTTGTCTTCTTTGAATGACCGGATTGATTACGACACCGCTTCTATCATTGGTGAGGATTTGGGCTTTACTATTGAGCGATTGAATGAAGAAGAACAAGAAACCAGCCATCAGGAAGCTACCAATATTAAATTAAAAGAATTATTAGCTACTAAGAATGAAGACTTGGAAAGCCGGCCGCCAGTAGTGGTAGTTATGGGTCACGTGGACCATGGTAAAACCAAGCTGTTGGATGCGATTCGGGAAACTCATGTTATGGAAAGTGAGTCTGGTGGCATTACTCAGCACATCGGGGCCTATCAAGTTAAAACTAAAGATCGGCTGATTACTTTTTTGGACACGCCAGGCCACGAAGCTTTTAAAGCCATGCGCAGCCGAGGTAGTCAGATTGCTGATGTGGCTATTATTGTGGTAGCCGCCGACGACGGCTTGCAGCCGCAAACTTTGGAAGTGTTGGAATTGGTGCAAAAAGAAAACGTGCCATTTGTGGTGGCAATTAATAAAATTGATAAAGACAGTGCGGACCCGGATCGGGTCAAGCAGCAATTAGCGGAGTTGAATTTAGTGCCGGAAGAATGGGGTGGTAAAGTAATTTGCGTGCCGATTTCCGCCAAAGCCAAAACCGGCATTAATGAACTTTTGGACATGGTTTTGTTGGTAGCTGATTTGAAAAATTTTCAAGCTAATGTGGCTGGCCCGGCTGTGGGCACGATCATTGAAGCTAAAGTAGATAAGGCTGAGGGCCCAGTAGCCACGGTGTTGGTGCAAAGTGGCACCTTGCGGGTTGGCGATTGGATTGTAGTGGGCAAAGTAGCCGGTAAAATTAAAACTTTAAAAAACTATTTAGCCCAGCCCATTAAAGAAGCCACGCCGTCCATGCCAGTAAGGATTTTAGGCTTAAAGCAGATTCCTCAAGTCGGCGATATTTTGGAAGCCACGGCTGATGAACGGCGCTATCGCGAGGCTTTAAAACAGATTGATAAAATTTCTCGGCCGCAAGAAGCCGGCGTAGTTAGTACTACCACTACTGAAGAGTCCGGAGAAAAAGTTTATTTGCAGCTGATTTTAAAAACTGATGTTTTAGGTTCCCAAGAAGCCATTGCCGGAGTTTTGGAAGGTTTTCAAAACCCACAAGCCGGCTTTAAATTAGTTCGCAAAGGTTTGGGTAACATTACCGAAGGTGATGTTTTGGATGCGGCTAGTGGTGGGGCTTTAATTATTGCTTATCGAGTAGTGGTGAGCCCAGTTATTAAAAATTTAGCGTCCGAAAAAGGCGTGGATATTGTGGAAGGTGATGTTATTTATCATGTTTTTGATATTGCCAGAAACCGCTTGCAAGAAAAATTGCCTAGTGAAACCATTGCTACGCAATTGGGCAGCCTTAAAGTCTTGGCGATTTTTAAAACCGAAAAGCACACTATGGTTTTGGGTGGTAAGGTAATTTTGGGCCGAGTTAAAATGCCTTGTAAAGTTAAACTTTTAAGAGACAAAGAAGTTATTACCTATGGTGAAGTTTTAGAATTGCAATCCGGCAAACAAGTAATGACCGAAGTAGTTGAAGGCCAAGAAGCCGGATTAAAAATTAAAATTGATCCAATTATTCAAGTGGGTGATATTTTGGAATTTTACCAAGAAGAAGTTAAGCGGATTGAAATTAAGCTTAATAATTAAATTATGTTACGAGGTCCAGAACAGGTTAAAGCAGGTAGAATTACCAATGGGTTCATTGGTGACGGTGATTGGCGTGCGGCTGACCAACGATAAACAGCATGCCTATTTGCAAATCAGTGTTTTGCCAATTACTAAAATTGGCACGGTTAAAGCCATTTTAATTAAAGCCTTGCCCAGAGCCCGAGCTTACTTGAGTCATCGGACCAATCGGCATCGGGTGCCGGCCCTGCACTTGGAAATTAGTGAAGACGCGTTAAAGGACAGGCTGGTGGAACGTAAATTAAAAGAAACAGGAATAAGTTAAAAGCTCCCGAAGACCTCGGGAGCTTTTAGTTTAAAAAAATTATTGACTAACTAAATAATGGACGATATAATTATGTTAGATGATATAGACGGCGCATATATATAAGCCGTCTCATTTAGAAAAGTTTATTAGAATATTAAGTAAATAAAGTAGTATTTAGTAAGAAAAGCAGATGAGCCGTCGCAGTAGTGAGCAGTCTGTTGCGGCTCTGGGCAACCAACTGGTTGCTAGGAGTCTTTAATCAAAGCCCAGGAATTTATGGGCTCTGATTGGTAAACCCAGCACTAAAATTTAGTGCGGGGTAAACTAAAATCCGCCCGAAAGCGGATCTTAGCGAAAAGCGATTTGTGGCTTCTTCTCCTGTAACGGAGGGTCAGCCTTTTTGTATCATACAAAGTGAGTAAATAGTTGTCAATTTAATAAATTAAAGCCTTCACTAATTTAATTATTAATAAGAAGGCTAGAAAGGAAAGCGAGTATGAATCTTAATAAAGTGGCGCTCATTGGCAATTTAACGGCCGCGCCAGTGGCTAAAACCATTGCTTCGGGCCTGGAGCTAAGCCGGTTTACGGTGGCGACTAATTATTTGTCTAAAACCAAAACCGGTAGCAAAAAAGTGACCGATTTTCATTTAATTGTGGCTTGGGGCGGTTTGGCTCGCGTGGCCAACCAATATTTAAAAAAGGGCAGCAAGGTTTATTTGGAAGGCCGGCTGCATACTGATACTTGGGAAGATAAAAATAAGCTCAAGCATTACAAAACGGAAATTATTGCCAATGGGCTCATTATGTTGGACAGCAAGAAAAAAGAAGTATTGGCTGAAGTAGAAGAAGTGCCCTTTAATTAATTTTGTTTTTACGGCGGTTTTAGTTTACAGCTCTTTTATTATTAGTTCGCTTTGGGAAAGTTTGTTTTTCTTAGTTCTTAAGACTCTCTAAGAAAGGCGAGATGTGGCTTTTCCGAAGCTAAGTAATAATAATTTTTTATGAGTAAGCGCAGCTTGGTTTTATTGATGTTTAAAAAGATCATTTTGGCGGCAATAATAATTTTTATTTTAATTGGTCCGCAATTAGTGTTGGCTGATCAACCAACTATTACCTTGACCGAGATTATGTCTAATCCAGAGGGCGCCGATACTAACCGGGAATGGATAGAAATTTATAATTATGGTAATGAGCCAGTGGTAATTAGCGGCGGGCAGGCTTCAACCAGTTGGCGGTTTAAGGATTCTGGCAGCCACTTACTTAATTTGGGAACCAGTACCATAACTTTGGCGCCAGGAGCTTTGGCAATTTTAGCCAGCAATGATCAGACTTTTTTAGCTGAACATCAAAATTTTAATGGTGCTGTTATTGATACTACCATGTCCTTAACCAACAGCGGTGGTGAAGTTTCTTTAAGTAATAATAATGGTCAGAGTTGGTTTGAAGTCGTTTCTTACGCTACTACTACGGAGGGTTATAGTTGGGAAAAAATTACTCCCACGGCGGATAATCAAAATAGCAATTGGCGGCAAAGTTTGGTGGCTAGTGGTTCACCCGGGCAATTATCGCCGCCCGCTCCAGCTAATGAAGTAGTCGTGGTTAATCAGGCTTCTTCTACTCCAGGGCAGGAAGTTATAGTAGTAGAATCAGCTACGACCTCTGATTCGGTAGCTCCGCCGCCCGCGGCTACCACTACTCAAGCAGCGGAAGTTAATAATCAAGAAGTTGTGGCAGTTCAAATTGTCAGCCAGTCGGGCGGCGGTTCGGTTCCAGCCGCCCCGGCCGAGCAAAAGATTGTTATCTCGGATTTATTGCCCAACCCCACTGGCGCTGATGAGAAAGGCGAATTTATTGAATTATACAATCCTAATTTAATGGCTATTGATCTGGATGGCTGGAAATTACAAGATCAAAGTCCGGCTATGTTTACTATTGAAGAGACAAAAGTCTCTTCCACAATTATTGGGCCAATCAGTTATTGG
>JAPLWL010000054.1:0-7926 GCA_026396635.1 Candidatus Komeilibacteria bacterium
ATATGAATAAGTTTTTTCCACCCGCTTCGACTCCGAAGCGAGGCGAGTCCACCTTTAATTAAATATTCTTTCATTAATACAAAGGTTGGACTATTAACTATTTGTTTAACACCCAACTCTTTAGCTAAATACTGAACTAAAGTAGTCTTACCGGCACCCAGCGGTCCAACCAAACCCAAAACTGCCGACTGATTATTTTTTGATTGTTCGGCAATTTTAATAATTTGTTTGGCTAGCTTTTTAGTATCCGCTAAAGTATTTAAAGCTAATTTCATATTAAGAAAAATTCCAATTAGGCTTAACTTCTAGTTTTTGCCAATTACTTTTAAGTTGTAATTTTTGTTTGGCAGTTAAACTTTGATATTGAAAATAACCAGCCAAACCAATCATGGTGGCATTATCACCGGTATATTTCAGCTCCGGTAAATGAATTGGGATATTTAACTCAGCTGCCAATTTGGTTAATTGAGCTCTGAGGCACTGGTTGGCCGCTACTCCTCCACCTAAAAACAAATGGTGATATTTTTTCTGATTAAGCGCTTTTTTAGTTTTAGCCACGATCACCTCGGTGGCGGCGGCTTGAAAACTAGCACAAATATTTTGCTTATCTTTATCAGTAATTTTTTTTATCTTGGCAACTTCATAAAGCACGGCGGTTTTAAGACCGGAAAAACTAAAATCCAAGGACGGGTCTTTGATCATTGGCCGAGGAAAATTAATTGTGCCTTGATCATTAATTTGCCTGCTTAATTTGCTAACCTCCGGCCCACCCGGATAACCCAAGCCTAATAGTTTAGCTACTTTGTCAAAAGCTTCACCCACCGCATCATCCCGAGTTTGTCCCAAAATTTTATACTTAACCCGTGGAATAGTTCCGCCTTTGGCGAAACTCCGGCTTTGCCGGATTCCACGGGCTGAACCAAAACCCCAAACTTCAACTAACTCTGTATGGCCGCCGGAAATAATCAAACCTAGACTCGGCCAAACTTTTTTCTCTTTTAATAAATATAAATCTTTCAGCCAACTGGAATAAATATGACCGGCCAAATGACTAACTCCAATCAACGGCTTTTGCCATAAATAAGCCAAAATTTTGGCCGCTTCCAAACCAACTTGCAGCGATGTTACTAGCCCCGGACCTTGAGTTACTGTAATCAAATCTATGTTCGGAATTTTATTTTTACCAAATTTAAACTTAAGTCCTTGCTTTAAAGTAGCCTCTAAAAGCGGTACCAAAACTTCAGCGTGTGATCTGGCCGCCACTTCTGGCACCACTCCGCCATATTGCCTATGAATTTTAACTTGAGATGAAACTAATTCGGTCAAAACTGATAGATTATTATTTTTAATCTCTAAAACAGCCAAGGCGGTTTCATCACAAGAAGACTCAATTGATAAAATTTTCATGCGATCATCTTACCGAAAAACCAAAGTTTTGTCATCTCCTATCCCTTGTACCCATGACAAATAAAAAAAATTTTGTTATCATCACTATTACCATCATTCATTAACCTGATTATATGTCCAAAGAAGGCGTTATCAAATTTCAAAACCTCCATAGCCAAGAAAATGCCATTAATACCTCACAGATTACACCCTTAAGCCAATACCGAGATAAATTAAAAAAATTAAAGCTAATTGGCGGCGGCACCAAACGCTACCACGGCTTAGGTTTTGGCAATGTTTCCCGCCGAACCATTGGTGATCAGTTTATTATCACCGGCTCGCAAACCGGGGCCTTGGAAAAACTGGCAGCCAAAGACTATGCCTTGGTAACCAAATTCTCTATTGGACAAAATAAACTTTGGAGTCAAGGCTTAACCAATGCTTCCTCAGAAAGCATGACTCATGCTGCACTTTATCAAATTTCTACCAAAATTAAATCGGTTTTTCATGTTCACTTTCCGGAACTCTGGGAAAAAAAAGATGAACTGCCTATTCCTCAAACTCCTGGCAATGTAGCTTACGGCACGCCGGCTATGGCCAAGGCTATTCAAAAAGCTTACCTTAAAGCTGGTAAGCCAATCAAAGGCGTAATTATTATGGGCGGCCACGAAGATGGCGTCATTGCTTTTGGCCCAACACCTCAAGAAACCTTTCAGCAACTGACTAAATATTTATAAACTAATTTAAAAACCCAAAACTTCCTTAACTAAAATTAAGGTTAATTTTCTATTAGGTAAAATGGATTTTTGAAATAACAAAGTCATGCTAATGCTGCCACCAGCCATACCTAATTTTTTCATCCGCTCGTCTTCTAATGGAAAAACATACTCATTTAATCGCTTGTAACAATCTTCAACCGTTGGCACAATCTTATGGGCACCGGCTACCCAAATAACATTGTCACTAGTAAAGGTATAAGCCGGCAACTGACTACCAGTACCCGAAGCAACTAATAATTCACCAGTTTGCGCGATAGCATGAACGCTGCCTAAAAAATAATCCGCCAAGACTGCTTGTTTTCTAAGCAACCCTTGCTTAACTAGATCCGTTTCAGCCATAATCCCGGCTTTTAAATTATTCCAAGGATGGTTGCCGGATTTTAATAAATCAGTAAAGCCAATTTGATCTAAAGTAGTAGAGCCGCCCGTCATCACTGAAACTCCACTTGGAATTAATTCTTTAATTTTAGCTAGAACTTCTTCTTTATTATTAACAACAATAACTTTAATATTTTGAGCTTCAATTGCCGCTTTAGTTTGCTCAATAACCTCCGGGTTAGGAATGGTATTATAAGACATAAATTTTTCCTTTCTGGATTATCATCATACTCTAAAATAAATTTCTTAACAAACGAACAAACCCCACTCAAGCTGAAAGCGCCTGAGTGGGGTTGTTATGATTGCGATATCAAGTTGACATGCCGACTGCCTGGGCAAACTCTCCCTGGCAATTGTCGCACGGTTGCGGGTCCAAACCGTGAGCGCCGAAGTGTCCACGACTACACTCCGGACAAACATATGGGTAAGGATTACCGGGCCTTGCGTCAGTTAAGACCTCAACCGCCTTAATCAAAGATTCTTGAGCCATAACGCCTCTGTTGCTGTTGGTGGTTAAGTCTGGCCTCTAAACTTTCAAGGTTGACGCCGACGCCACTTCCAACCTTGAGGTAATCTCTCGAACCAGAGATTCGACTTTTTGTCCCGGAGCATATCTAACTTCTACCGATCTCTCGTGAACTTCGTAAATTCCACCATCAAGAAGAGAGATTAACCTGTAAGTTTTTAAGGTAGAAATATATGCCCTATCCTTCCCCGCTATCCCGTAAAGATTAGCGGTTAGTCGCCGACCGTGCTCGTCCGGCAATACTTCTCGCAACAAAAACTGGTAAAACCGGTTTTGTGCTGCGGTTAAAGAGACCGCTGTTGGCGCCGAAGGAGCCAAATTATCCTGATTAGTCAACGAACTCCGCTGAAGCGGCGGCATACCCTCCTCCTTTCTGCCTTGAAAGATTGATTAAGAATACCTTACCCAGCCACAAAGCTTCTGTCAATTATACAAAACAAAAAACACCTTTTTCTTAAAAGATGCTTAAAATTATAATAGTTTGGTACCGCTACGGGGAATTGAACCCCGATTACCAGGATGAAAACCTGACGTCCTAACCATTAGACGATAGCGGCATAAATCGGTGATGCCATTATAATGAAATTTGCTGTTTTGTCAAGTTTTGACAATTGCCTCTTTTTATTCTAAGGTCTACCTGTCTCCTACCAACAACAATCTTTTTCTGAAATTAATGATCAACAAAGAAAGGGAAGTTCCTTGACCCCGCAACCAGAAAATCTCATCGTCCCGGGCGATCCTTTAGCCACGCTGCTTAACTGCGGCGGCTACTATGAAGCCCCGCTGGGCGGACCTTTGGTCGGCTATGCCGGCAAGTATGACGGTCCAGACGGAAAAAAACTTCAGTTCGTCGGCAGGATCTATGCCAACTTTTCCAGTGCTGATCAGTATCCTTGGGTGCTCGACAGCCTGGCGACAGATCTGACCTCCAAGATTCCAAAGGAATTGAATTGCACCTTACTTGTGGCCGCGCCAATGGGCGGCATCAAGCTGGCCGAGGCTCTCGGATTCCAACGAAGTCAACCCGGACGATCAGGTTCTCATTGTTGAGGATGTTTGCAACAACTTCTCAACAACCGAGGAGCTGATCAGACTGATCGAAGCTGGCGGCGCTGCGGTTGTCGGCATTGTTTGCTTCCTGAATCGGTCTGGACAATCGTCATACCGTCGGCCAGGCAGCGATGTCGAGATTCCGGTATTCGCGCTCGAAGCACGACACATACAAGAATATCGCCAAGATGACCCAGAGGTCGCCGCCGACATTGCCAACGGCAATATCGCCTGGAAACCGAAGGAAGAATGGGATCGCCTGATGAAGGCAATGACAGACAGCGCCTAAGCTCTGCAAAACAATCACGCACTGCACACAACAAGAGCGCCGTAGGTCCTTGATTAACCTGCCTGCCGGTAGGCAAGGTCAAGGATCTACGGCGCCTTTTGATTTACCCCGCACCAAATTTTGGTGCTGGGTTTACTTGCCTTTTCCCCTTTTTTAGCTATACTACCAACCATTGTCCTTTGTCTTGTCCATTCCTTAATCTAGAGATCGGAGAAAAAATGTTCCGTCGCGCTACCGCCGACATTCTGCCTCCGATCTTAGCCATTATCGGAGGCGGGCTCTTTGAGCTATTTGGCCTAAGACTGACTTTGACCCAGCTCTTGTTTTCGCGGCTAATTAATGGCTCGGCTGATTTTTTTGGTTCTCTTATCTTTAACTGGAGTCGGCAGAAAATTGCTGCTTACTGTGAAAAGAAAAATTGGTGCTACAAAAAAATCACCCCCAAACGCCTGGGCGAAATTATTGCCTTTGCTGTCACTCAAGCGCCTTTCTATGCCGTCACCCTATTGATTGTTCATGCGCCTTGGCACAAAGTCATAGTTGGCTTTGCCACCTATGTGGCTATTGCCCCCATTGCTGGCTTGATCTATGGTTTTATCTTAGATAAATCCTACCACCTGATGCAAGTCTCCTCAGTCAAATCAAACCCCTGACACAATCGGGGGTTTGTTTTTGCTAAAAATCTCAAAATCTTTTATAATAACCCTGTAACCTTTACCTATTTTGACCACAAAACAAATATGAATCTTTTTCCTTTTTTTGGTAAAAAGAAAAGACTGCCAGTAGCTGAAGAACAATTTTATTTAAGCAAGGCTACTGCACCCAAACCCCAAGCTAATAATGAATGGGTGGCCGAAGATTATGAAGAAGGGCAATTGTCCGTTGATGTTTACCAAACTTCCGACAGCTTAGTTATTAAATCAACTATTGCCGGGGTAAAACCGGAAGACATTGATATTGCCATTAACAATGACATGCTTACCATCCGAGGCAAACGGGAAATAGAAGAAACCGTCTCTGAAGAAGATTACTTATATCAAGAGTGTTACTGGGGTGGTTTTAGCCGTTCTATCATTTTGCCCTGCGAAGTCCAGGCTGACCAAGTTGAAGCTAATTTAAAAAATGGCGTTTTAACCATTACCTTACCCAAAGCCAAAAAAGCCAAAGGCATTCAAGTCCAAGTTAAAGAAGAATAATCATGAGCGAACAAATACAAACCACTAAATTAGAAATTTTAGAGCAAACTCCAAACCAAGTTCAGGTGGCCTTACCCAATGGCGAAAAATTATCTTTGCCTCTAAGCCTATTCCCCGCCACTTCAACCCAAGCTAACTCTTGTTTTCTAACTATCAGCCAGGTTCCAAATCAAGAAGTAGTTTCCAAAGAATTAGCTCAAAACCTGCTTAATGAATTAATTAACGCTCCGCTGACTTCTAAAGAATAATTTATCTATGGCTAAGGCCAC
Organism: Candidatus Komeilibacteria bacterium; assembly: GCA_026396635.1. GTDB lineage: Bacteria > Patescibacteriota > Patescibacteriia > UBA1558 > JAPLWL01 > JAPLWL01. The sequence continues at coordinate 5,874 of JAPLWL010000054.1, forward strand.
TAAAACGAAATTAAAATTGTGGCGGCGACGGCTGGCCATTTTTTTTAGCCTGCTAATTTTGGCTCTTCTTATCGCGGTGGTTGGTTTGTGGTCCCAGCACACCATCTATGCCGCCAAATTTTTCCCCAACACTTCTCTAGGACCAGTTAATCTTAGTAATCTAGACCTAGCCGTCGCCGAATACAACCTTAATCAAGCCGTAACTCAATTTAAAGAAGCTGGCCTACTTTATCAAGTTGATTCTTTTAATTTTAAACTTGACTTAGATTCTGATTTTATCAATCTGGATCAGACCACGGCTTTAAGCACCATTTGGGAAAAACAGCACCCAGCCGATGTCTTAAATAAAACTAAGGTTATTATCACCTCATTATTAAGAGGCTTTCATTACGACCTGCCTTGGCAGCTAGATCAAACTGCCTGGCAAGATCAGGTTACCAAAAAACTTGGCTCTCATGTCTATTCAGCCCAACCGCCTCGTCTTAGTTTAACTGCTACCGGCAGTTTAGAGGTGAACGAAGAAGTCTATGGCCAGGTTGTACCTTGGCCCGAAGCCAATCTTAAAACTATTACCGCCTTGGCCAATTTAGATCCAACTCCAATTGTTATCACGCTACAAGGTGAGAATCCAGAATTCACAGTTAAAGATATTTCTCAGGAGCTTTGGAATCAATTAAATACTTTTATTCTGCCTCAAAAAAATCTAACCTTAGTAGCGGAAAAAAAATCAGCACCCGCGCCAATTTTTCCAGCCACTAAAGACTCACCTTTTATTCAAAAACAAAATTTTATTGTCACTAAGGCTGATTGGATTAACTGGCTAGAAATAAATCCCAAAAACCAACCGCCCCTAACTATTAACCAGGAAGCGCTTAATCAATACTTAATTAAAAACTTAAGCGCTGCCCTAGAACAAAAACCTGATCCGGCTAATATTGAACTGGCTTCTAGTTCCAAAGCTACTAAATTTTCTCCGGGCTTGGACGGCTGGCGAATCAACTTAGATCAAACCTTAAAAAATATTGAAGAGAGCTGGCTAAATCAGGGCTCCTCTACTATTCCTGTTAGTTTGGATCGGTTATTAGCCGCCACCTTTAATGAAACTTTAAAAAATCTTGGCATTACCGAACTGCTGGGTGTTGGCCAATCAAATTTTAAAGGCAGCCCCAGCAACCGGCGCCATAATATTGCTACTGGCGCCAAATCACTTCAGGGCCTAATTATTAAACCGGGTGAAGAATTTTCTTTAATTGAACATCTCCTGCCAGTAGCTTCTTCTACTGGTTACTTACAAGAATTAGTAATTAAGGGTGACAAAACTATTCCCGAATACGGCGGCGGACTCTGCCAGGTTGGCACGACTCTTTTTAGAGCCACCATTGCTGCCGGTCTGCCGGTTTTAGAACGACGTAATCACTCTTACCGGGTTGTTTACTATGAACCCGCCGGCACTGATGCCACTATCTATGATCCCAAGCCAGACTACCGTTTTAAAAATGATACCGCCGGCAAGATTTTAATTTGGACCAGAATTAAAGGCGATAGCGCCTACTTTGAATTTTGGGGCACCTCTGACGGCCGGGTTGCCTCCCAAACTACTCCCTATGTTTACAATGTTGTGTCGCCAGGTCCTAGCAAATTAATTATCACTCCCAATCTTAAGCCCGGAGAAAAAAAATGTACCGAAAAAGCCCATGCCGGCGCCGATGCTAAATTTACTTACACCATTACCTATGCTAGCGGCTCCAGCACCAAACAAACTTTTTCCAGCCATTATATTCCTTGGCCCGAAGTTTGCTTGATCGGCGCTACTTCTACCCCGGCCCTAGAAGACACCAGCACTCCAGTTGAAGGCGCGTTTATTTCTGATCTCAACCAAAAGCCCTAACCAAAAATTTATCAACCATGTTTAATCCGGAAATGCCAAAAATTGAACATCAAGCCAAGCTTGTCCCTGAATCAGAAATTACCGAGAGCTTTTCCCGGTCAGGCGGCGCCGGCGGCCAAAACGTTAATAAGGTCAGTACTAAAGTGGAATTACGCTGGAACCTGG
>JAPLWL010000054.1:7940-17358 GCA_026396635.1 Candidatus Komeilibacteria bacterium
CTGGCTGCTTCTCAAGCTTTTTCTGAAGCAGAAAAAGAGCGTTTGGCTGATAAATTAAAAAATCGAATCAATCAGCAAAGCGAACTAATTGTAGTTTGCCAACAAGCGCGCACTCAAGGCCAAAACAGAAATTTGGCTTTACTAAAATTACAACAACTGGTTAATGAAGCACTGCAGCAAGATAAAGAAAGAATTCCTACTCAACCAACCTTTTCTGCTCAAGAACAACGTTTGAACTCTAAGAAAAAAATCAGTCAAAAAAAAGCTGACCGAAGACTGCCGAATATTGAATAGTTTACCCCCTGGAATCCGGCCAGAGGCCGGAGCCGAGCTGCGCTCGGCAATTCCAGGGGGTAAACAAAAATCCCGACCATTACGGTTCGGGATCTTTAGTTACGTTTACTATCTTGAATACTGCACCCAAGAAATTTGTTTCGTAGGAGATTCTAGCCTAAGCCGGAAAGTCCTATAGAACAAATCCCATGCTTGTCGTGGATGCAGAACTCAAGACACTAAAAGCAAGGTGTATTTGAAGAACTTTTTAATAACAAATCATTATAGCATAGATTAATAATTTGTCAAGACTAAAATCCAATAAATATCAAAAAATGGCTAATCTTAGACAAAAATTGACAAAATATTTTTTTTAGTCTATACTATTCCCATAATGATTAGTAATTACAACCTCTTAATTACTCATTTCTAACTAATAACTATCTACCTATGGGTTTACCTTCCAAAAAAAGAACTTCCCAATCAAAACATGATCGAGCTTCTCATTTTGCTCTAAAACATCGCAGCTTAGGCGCTTGTGCCAAATGCGGCAAGGCTATCTTGTCTCACCGCGCCTGTCCTCACTGCGGTACCTACAAAGGCAAGTTGGTTTTAAAAGTAAAAACGAAAAAACCGGCTCGGGCTAAAAAATAATCGTCAATTCTAAACCACTCTTTGTTCTTTGGCTATGTCTACTCGTCACCTCGCTCGAACCATTGTCCTACAAACTCTCTTTGAATGGGACTTTAACCAACAAACTGGTGATGTTCAGGCTATGCTTAATGAGCAAAAAAAAGAATTTGGCGGCTCAGATTTTGACGACCACAGTTTTAGCAATGAACTTTTGGCTCAAATCATCAACAAACTACCGGAAATTGATAGCTTAATTACCCAATACGCGCCGGAATGGCCAATTGATCAAATTACTTACGTTGACCGCAACGTACTTCGTTTGGGTATTTACGAACTCAAATTTAATACGGAAATACCCCCTAAAGTAGCCATTAATGAGGCAATTGAATTAGCCAAAGCCTATGGCGGCGATAGTAGCGGCAAATTTATCAACGGAGTACTCGGCACTATTTACAAAGAAATGGAAACTAAGGGCGAAAAGAAAGACTTGCCTCAAGAAAGTAACAAACAATTATCAGCCGGCGGCGTAGTTTTTAGAAAAACTGCCGCTGGATACTTATTTGCCTTGATCCTAGACGCTTACGGCAAATGGACTTTCCCTAAAGGTAAAATTGAAGTTCAAGAAGACAAAGAGGTTGCCGCAATGCGAGAAGTAACTGAAGAAATTGGCTTAACCAATTTAACGCCGCTGGAATATTTAGGCTCTATTGATATTAAAATTAATGACCCTCAACAAAAACCCAAAGCTAAGACCGTCTTCTATTATTTAATGAGCACTGACCAAACAGATTTTACCTTAAACTCAGCCAACAAAGACGCTTCCGAAGCTCGCTGGCTTACTCCCCAAGAAGCCTTAGCGGCCATTACCTATGCCAATGCCTTAAGTATTTTTCATCAAGCCTTAATTAAACTTCATCTACCCTATGAATAATCACAAAGATTTGTCGGCGCTGTATCAGAAGCTTGGCATCACTTTCATTGATCCCGACCTTCTCCGTACCGCGCTGGTCCATCGGTCCTATCTTAATGAAAATAAAAACTTCCCCCTGGAACATAACGAACGCCTGGAATTTTTAGGCGACGCGGTTTTAGAATTAGTAGTAACCGAATATCTCTACACTCATTACCCCAACCCCGAAGGCGACCTAACCAACTGGCGAGCTTCTTTAGTTAATGCCAAAATGCTTTCGGAAATTGCTAAAGAACTAACTTTGGAAAATTTTTTGTACCTAAGCCGGGGCGAAGCCTCCGACAATGGCTCTAAAGCCCGTGGCTACATCTTGGCCAACTGCATTGAAGCAGTGATTGGGGCTATTTATTTAGACCAAGGCTTAGAAGCCAGCCGAACCTTTATTGGCACCCATGTTTTGACCAAGCTGCCCTACATCTTAACCAATAAATTATATTTGGACGCTAAAAGCAAATTCCAAGAACAAGCCCAAGAACTCTACAGCATTACCCCTCACTATCAAGTCCTGGACGAATCCGGACCTGATCATGCCAAATTCTTTAAAGTTGGCGTTTACTTAGGCGAAGAGCTGGTGGCTTTTGGCACTGGTACTTCCAAGCAAGAAGCTCAATTAAACGCCGCTGATGCCGGCCTTAAAGCCAAGGGCTGGGAATAATTCCCAAACGTTTTAGTTAATTAAAACAAAACCATGTTTTTAGAAAAAGTTGAAATTCAAGGCTTTAAATCATTTGCCGATAAAACCACCCTCACCTTTAACCGTGAATTAACCGCCATTGTTGGACCTAATGGTTCTGGCAAATCCAACACCGCCGAAGCCGTGCGTTGGGCTCTGGGCGAACAAAGTTTAAAAACTCTGCGGACTAAAAAATCCGAAGAAGTTATTTTTACCGGCTCAGATAAGCGCAGCCGGGTTTCTTTGGCCGAAGTTAATCTATATCTGAACAACGACAGCGGTTCAGCCGATATTGATTTTAGAGAAGTGGTCATTACCCGCCGCCTCTACCGCAATGGCGACAGCGAATATCTCTTAAACGGCAACAAGGTCCGACTGCAAGACATCCAATTAATTTTAGCTAAAGCCAATTTTGGACAGAGAAGCTATTCTATTATTGGCCAAGGCATGATTGACCATCTGGTGACTGCTTCTGCCCTGGAACGCAAAGAAATGTTTGATGAAGCCACCGGCGTGCGGCAATATCAAATAAAAAAAGATCAAGCTGAACACAAACTGGCCCTGACCGAAGAAAACATGACCGTGAGCCAGCAAGTTTTAAACGAGCTGGAGCCGCGCTTACGTTCTTTAACTCGGCAGATCAAACGTCTGGAACAGCGCGAATTAACCCAAACCAACCTCCAGGAACTTCAACACAACTATTATGGCACTCTCTGGCATCAAGTCTTACAAGAACAAAAAAACTTAGAAAAACCTGTTCAAGAATTAACTAAAACTATTACCGAGCAAGAAGCTAATTTAGCCAAACAGCAGGACCACTTTACCAAAACCAGCCGCGGCGGGAGTCAAGTAGCGGAATTTGGCCAATTACAAAACCGCTATCAAGCTCTTCAACAGCAAAAAAGCAAATTATTAAAAGATTTAGCTTTGAGTCAATCTAAAGAAGCCACCGAGCTGCTGCGCCAAGGCAAAACTGATCAACTTTGGTTAACTGATCAACTCAGCGCTCTTCAACAGCAACTAACCGACTTAAAAGATTTGCAAAAGAATTTAACCAAGCAACTAACCGAGGCCGAGGCTGATTTATTGACCCAAGACAAAAACCATCAACAAATTAATGGCCAAATTTCTCAAGCCCAAAAAGAGCTAGAGGGCTTACAAATTAAAATCACCCAGCAAACAGCCGCGCCAGATATTATTGCCGATTTAAAGGAACTCCAGGGCCTCCAAACTTACTTTTTAAACCAACTAGAAGAGTTAAATCCCGATGATTTGAAAAAAGCCTGGCAAAAAATTTGCGCTAAGCTGGATTTTATCATCATAAAAGTTGCCCCCCAAGATCAACAATTACTTCAAGCCGGAAGCGTTACTTTGCAACATGAAATTACTGCCCTGCTCCACAATCAAGAAACCAGCCGCAGTCAAATTGAAGAAGTCAGATTGGCTAAACGCAGTTTGCAAGAAAAACTTCAATTTAACCAAGAGCAACAATCCAGATTAAACGAAGAGACAAAAAAATTAGCCACCCTCAAAAACGGCCAGTTAGCCGCTGAGGCTCCAGTAGTTGAAAAAGAGCTGGCTAATTTAGAAAAAGAATTAACCGCCCTCACTGTTAAGTTGCAAAATTTTAATGCCCAAGCCGACCAACACAAACAAGAATTATTAGATCAACAACAAACTTTAAATAATTTACAACAAGAGCTTAATTTGGCGCGACAAGAATTATCTAATCAACAAATTGCTCTAGCTAAAATCCAGGCCCATACCGAAGATTTAGCCAAAGAAATTGCTGAAAATCTTGGCACTAGCTGGCTGGATAAAATTAATCAAAAATATGCAGCCGTGGATCCGACCGAGACCTTACCGGAAATTCAAAAATTAAAAAATCAATTAAGTTTAATTGGCGGCTTGGAGGATAATGTAGAAACTGAATATCAAGAAGTTAAAGAACGTCATGATTTTCTCAAACAACAACTAACCGATTTAGACACGGCCTCAGCTGATTTAATTAAGCTCATTCAAGACTTAGATGAAATTGTTCAAAAAAAATTCCAAGCTTCTTTTCAAATTATTAATGAACAATTTAACAGCTACTTTAAAGTCTTATTTAATGGTGGCAGTGCTAAGTTAACCTTAATTGCCAAAGAAGAAGTTTCAGCCGAACCGGAAACAGACGACGAAGAAGATGACGACGAAGAAGATGAGAAGACCAAACGCAAAACTATTCGCTATGGCATTGAAATTCAAGCTACGCCGCCCGGCAAACGACTTAATAGTATTAATACTTTATCCGGTGGCGAAAAAGCTTTAACCGCCATTGCTCTAATCTCGGCGATCATCGCCTCCAACCCCTCTCCTTTTGTTATTTTGGACGAGGTGGATGCCGCCTTAGACGACGTAACTATGGGCGAAGATGGAGTTTCTAAACTCCTGTCCCTAAAATTGGCAGAAGCAGAGCAGATTGCCCAATAGGTTCTACTCTACGAATAAATATCCAAATATTTAGGATTACTGAGCCGAGGTGTTAACGGATAACTGGCTATTTGAACAATCACTACCAAAATTAACCAGCGAGGGTCTAGTTGGGCATAATAAAACCAAAATCCCGTTGTTAAACAAACCAAACCCAAGTGAGCATAATAAGCCCAGGGTTGATTTTTAGTTACCCCCAAAAGTACCGGAATAGTTTTAAGTCCCTCTTTTTTATCAAAATATACGTCCCGCCAATCGCCAATCAAATTCCGAAGACCAGTGATCACAAAGACTACCAAAACTAAAGCCGGCGCATAAGCTAAGGCTATAAGACTATTCTGACCGGCTCGCCAAAATGGCGAAGTTGCACCCCAGAACACGCCCTGTTTCTTTTTAGCATAAAAATAAGAGCAGACCGAAAAAACCAAGCAAAGCCAAATTGGAATTTTAGCAGCTATGGCTCCCAACAAAAAAAATATCCATAAATAATTACTTACCGCTAAACGAAGTTTGTCATGATGCCGGCTTTCTAAATAAGCTAAAAAGCCTAACCATAACAACCCAATGCCAATGACAAAGCGGCCATCCCGAGTTATTGCAAAAACAAAAAATAATAGATCTAAAAAACTATAAATCCGAATTTGTCCCAAATAATTCAACCAACGATACTTTTTAATCACCTTATTATACGCTTATTCTTGCTTATTTTTCAGCCTTCAGCATACACCATTTAATTAATAAATAAAATAGTCCTGCCAGTTAAAAGCTTGCTAAATTTTAAAAAATCAGTATAATACCAACACTACGACTGGATCATCACCAGTCGGCTCTCGCCGAGCTTCTATATGATACTCGGTTATCCAAATATCCTTATCAAACCCTAACTTTATCACCATTTATGTTGATGATTCGTTTATCCAGAACCGGCAAACCCAAACAGCCGTATTTCCGGATTATTGTTTCAGAAAAAACCAAAGATCCTTGGGGCAAATATATTGAAGTAGTTGGTAACTACAACCCGCGCTCCAAAAAATTAGAAGCTAAAAAAGATCGTGTCACTTACTGGATTAGCAAGGGCGCTCAGCTAACCGAAAGCTTACATAATATTTTTGTTAAAGAAGGTATTATTGAGGGTAAGGCCAAGCGAGCTTACAGCTTAACCAAGAAACGGTTAGGCACCATCAACAGCAAAAAAGCTGAAGCCGCCAAACTGGCTGCAGCCAAAGCCGAGCCAGCGCCAGCTGAAACTCCTGTTACCGAAGAAGCTCCTGCTGAAACGCCAGCTGAAAGTTAAAAATTTTGACAAGTAGAGCGGTTTCCGCTACTATGTAAATTACGTATGATGAATTTTATTCATCCGCTACGTACCTTAAAAAAGGCTTAATTAGTAACCACTTTAATGCCGTATGGCTGAAAAAGATCAAAGTTTTGTTGAATTCGTGGTTAAGTCTTTGGTAGATCACTCTGAGGGTGTTTCTACCGAACGAACCATTGATGAACGCGGTGTCTTGATCACCTTGAAGGTTGATCCGCAAGACATGGGCCAAGTAATTGGCCGCCAAGGTCAGACTGCTCGCGCTATTCGCACCTTATTGCGGGTAGTTGGCGCCAAGTCTAATGCCCGGGTAAACTTAAAAATTTACGAACCGGAAGGCATGAGACCACGGAGTAACTCTCGTCCCCAAGAAGAGGACATTGATACCTCTGCTGTGGATGACTTGAAAATATAATATTGAACTAAAAACCGCCCCTAGATCAGGGGTGGTTTTATTTTTAAATTATTAATTTTGCCAGCGGGCAAAAATTCCACAAGGCAATAGCCGGCCGCTTTTTTCTTCAGCAATGGTCAACTCACCAGCCGTAATTTGACCACCATACTTCCTGGTTAAAACTTCCAAATTATGTGCGTAAGCTAAAGGCGAATAACCAGCCGCATAACCATTGATCAAAAAGAACAATGGCTTGGTTGATAATAAAGAAACGCAATTTTCCAACAAACGCACCAGATCTTCCTCAATCTTCCATAATTCACCTTTAGGACCATGGCCGAAAGCCGGCGGATCCAAAATAATGCCATCATATTTACTGCCCCGGTTTAATTCCCGTCGTACAAAAGTACCAGCATCTTCCACAATCCAACGAACTGGAGCGGCCGCCAAACCAGAAGCCTCAGCATTGTTTCTAGCCCAAATCATGGCTGGTTTAGAACTGTCTACATGGCAAACTTCGGCCCCGGCTTTAGCCGCGGCTAAGGTGGCCCCGGCCGTATAGCCAAACAAATTTAAAATTTTTACATTCTTTTTAGTTTTGATTAAATTACTCGCCCATTGCCAATTAGCCGCTTGCTCCGGAAATAAACCTGTGTGCTTAAAAGCTGAAAGCTTAATCAAAAATTTAAGCCCTTGAAAATCAATGGACCAGCTCTCCGGCAAGCCTTCTGCTAATTGCCAACGGGCATCGTCTTCATCACGAGTAAAAACCGCTTGAGCTTTATCCCATTCCTGACCACTCATCTGTTTATGCCATAAGGCCTGCGGATCTGGCCGACGGACAATAACTTTGCCATAGCGCTCTAGCTTTTCTTCGTCACCACTATCCAAAAGCGCGTAATCTTTTTCTGGCTGAGTTGTTAAAATAGATAATTCCATAATGACATCATTGTAGGATGTTTTATGATTATGTGCAACCGCAAAGCCACCGCGCCCCTCTGTCATTGCGAGGAGGATGCGCTATGCGCGACGACGTGGCAATCCCATCATTAAAAGACAAAAACCAAATTCAATTATTAAACCGTGGGATTGCCGCGCCCGCCGATTTGGCGGGCTCGCAATGACAAAATAATGGTTGTCTGATATTATATATTCACTATGAAATTCAATATCATCACTATTTTCCCCCGTCTTTTGGATTCGTATTTTGCCGATACCTTGATTAAACGCGCCCAGGATAAAAAAATAATTAGCATTCAAACCCATGATTTGCGGGCTGTTACCACCGACAAACACCGCACCGTGGATGATTCCCCCTACGGTGGCGGCCCGGGCATGATTTTAAAAATTGAACCAATTTACAAAACTCTAAAAAAAATCAAACGACTAAAAAAGTCCAAAGTTATTTTATTAGAAGCCGCCGGCACACCGCTTACTCAAAAGTTAGTCAAAAAATTAAGCACCCAAGATCAATTAATTTTTATTTGCGGCCGCTATGAAGGTGTTGATGCTAGAGTTTACAAATTAGTAGATGAACGAATTTCTTTAGGCCCGTACGTGTTAGCCGGCGGCGAACTGCCAGCAGCTATTATCATGGAAGCGGTCACGAGACTGCTCCCCGGCGCTATTGGCAAAAAAGAATCATTGGCTGAAGAATCCCACAATGAAGAAGGTTTTTTGGAATATCCTCAATATACCCGGCCGGATACATTCTATCCTGAACCAAAAAACAAACGAAAAATCTGGAAAGTTCCAGATATTTTACTCTCCGGCGACCATAAAAAAATTATTGAGTGGCGGAAAAAAGAAAGCGACAAGAAAAAATAAATAACCTTAAAATATATGCAAACCACCCCCTCGGCGGCTTTTTGTATCCATTTCCGGCCTCAGAAAAATATCGTTAATACTCACTTGTCATTCCGAATTTATTTCGGCATCTTGAGATCCTGAAACAAGTTCAGGATGACAATGTTTTTATAAGATCTCTGGATTCCTGCCTACGCAGGAATGCCAATGAATTTGTATTCTTCCGGCCCTCAGAAAAATATCGTTAAGAAAACCGTAGCGAGCCAAGCGTAAAAACACCTGCTGTTTGAAGTGCGAAGCGCAAGTTCAGGTGTTTTAGCTTGGTGAGCAAGGTTTTTAGATATTTTTCTGTTGGCCTTGATTTTTTCTTTTCTTATTTCTTTTGCATCAAGGCAAAAGAAATAAGGCCCCGCCGGCAGGCGTATTAACTAAAAACTTCAAAAAACCTATATTTTTAACAATATTAACTACACAATATAACAAATATATTGTCAATATCACTTTCCCCCATTAATTAACAGCTTATTTCCCTTAAATAGTCTTGACAATCAATCTAAATTCCCCTATTATAGTCCCACAGTTGCTTGCGCTAAATTATTAAGCAAAAAGCCTTCATCTACCAAACATTTACAATTTAGTTATTGTAGGAAAAACAGGGATTACTAAAAATTAGCAATCACTGTTTTTTCTTCAAGCTTGAAGAAAGATCCTGGGTACTTTGACAGCTGAAAAAGTGAACGAAACCAATCCTGTCTTTTATTAGACAGATGGCTTACCTCAATAGTTTTTCTTAGTTTCTTTAAAAAATTAAGAGGTTTCTCTATTTTGACTTAAAATAGACAATTTATTGAGAGTTTGATCCTGGCTCAGGATGAACGCTGG
>JAPLWL010000025.1 GCA_026396635.1 Candidatus Komeilibacteria bacterium
CGCCGCGATTTAATTGCCAAAGTAGAAGAATTAAAAGCTGAACGCAACAAACATTCCAAAACCAAGCCTGATCCAAAAATAATTGCCCAGATGAAAAAACTAGGCGAAGAAATTAAAGACTTAGAAGACAAGCTTAATTTAGTTGAGAGTAATTTTAATGAAAAACTAGCCGAGCTGCCAAATATTCCCGCTGATGATGTAGTGGCCGGCAACAAAGAAAATAACCAAGTCATCTATACATTCGGCAAAAAACCCGAATTTAACTTTACTCCCAAAGATCATGTAGAGCTAGCCACAACACTCGGCTTAATTGACTATGAACGGGCGGTTAAAATGTCCGGCTCGGGCTTTTGGGCTTACACTGGCGATGGCGCGCTTTTAGAGTGGGCCTTGTTAAATTACTTTATTGAATTTCACCGGAAAAATAATTACACTTTTGTTATTCCGCCTTACTTACTAACCGAACAATCTGCTTTTACGTCCGGCCATTTGCCTAAATTTAGAGATGACCTATATTGGAATCAAGATAATCTTTGCTTAAACGCTACTTCGGAAATGATGATGGGCAATTTTCACCGTGATGAAATTTTAGATGAAAAAAAATTGCCACTAAAATACTTTTCCTACTCGGCTTGTTTCCGCCGGGAAGCCGGTAGCTATAGAGCTGAGGAGCGGGGGATGGTCCGCGGCCATCAATTCAATAAAATTGAAATGTTTCAATTTACTAAGCCAGAAGATTCCTGGATTGCCTTTGAAGAAATGAAACGCAATGCTGAAAAATTAGTAGAAGGCTTGGGTTTGCATTTTCAAACTTCTTTACTAGCAGCCGGGGACTCTTCGGCGGCTATGGCCAAAACTGTGGATATAGAAATTTGGATTCCTTCTATGAATGTTTATAAAGAAGTCTCCAGCGCCTCCAATGCTTTAGATTACCAAGCCCGGCGCGGCAGTATTAGATTTAAAAACCCGGAAACCGGCAAAAATGAATTTGTCCACACCCTAAATGCCTCTGGACTGGCCACCAGCCGCTTAATTCCGGCCATTTTAGAGCAAAACCAACAAGCCGACGGTTCAGTTATAGTACCGGAGGTTTTGCAAGCTTTTGTTGGAAAAAAAGTATTAAGTATTAACGAATAAACTCATTTCAAAACCATTCATTGTCATCCCCGCAAAAGCGGGGATCCAGCGTCATTAAGATTACTGGACTGGATTCCTGCCTGCGCCCGCTGCGCCAAAGCGCTAGCGCGGCGAGCAGGAATGACAAAAGTGGATAGCTATTGGGTTTTGAAATGAGTTTTATTTACCAATTATAGTAATAAAATGATCAGGTATCTATCCTGGGTAGAAATTGATAAACAAGCTTTAATTTCTAACCTTAAAACTTTTCGTCGGCTGATCGGGCCGCGTCGTAAGCTTTTGATCCCGATCAAAGCCAATGCCTATGGCCATGGGTTGGTTGAAATTGCTAAAATCGCTGCCAAAAACGGTGCTGATTTTTTTGGCGTTAATTCAATCCAAGAGGCTAACATTTTACGACACAACAAAATTACCAAGCCCGTCTTAGTGATGGGGTATACCTTGCTCAAAGACCTACCATTAGCCGTTAAATTAACAGTAAGTCTAATAGTTTACAACGAACAAACCATTAGGGCCTTAGGACGTTTGAATAAGCCCATTAACATTCATGTAAAATTGGAAACCGGCACTAACCGACAAGGCATTATGCCGGATAAACTCTTAAATTTTGTTAAATTGATTAAAAAATATCCTAAAATTAAATTAGAAGGTTTGTATACCCATTTTGCTAATATTGAAGATACCACCAACCACACTTTTGCTTTTAAACAATTGGCTACTTTTAATCAGGCCGTTGCTGATTTGGAAAAAAATAATATTCACATACCATTAAAACACACCGCTTGTTCGGCCGCCGCCATCTTATTCCCGGAAACGTATTTTGACCTGGTTCGGCCGGGCATTTCCACTTATGGCCTGTGGAGCAGTAAAGAAACCAGACTTAGCGCCGGCAGCTTACGCCGAAAAATTAACCTTAAACCAGTCTTGGCCTGGAAAAGCGTTATTGCCCAAATAAAAGAAATCAAAACCGGCGAATGCGTTGGCTATGGCTGCACTGAAAAAACTGCCAGAAATACCAAATTGGCAATTATTCCGGTTGGCTATTGGGACGGCTATGACCGCGGTTTACATCATGCCCAAGTTATAATCCACGGCCAGCGGGCCAGGATTTTTGGCCGAGTTTGCATGAATATGATGATGGTTGATGTTACTGATATTAAAAATATCGCCATTGAAGACGAAGTGGTTTTGCTTGGCCAACAAGGCCGTGAATCAATTACCGCCGAAGAATTGGCTGATCAAATCAACACCATCAATTATGAACTAGTTACCCGAATCAACCCAACATTGCCCAGAATTATTATTTAAATGAAAGAGAGCGCCGAAGCACTCTCATATGAAGAAATGGGACAGTTGGAAAATTAACTTTAGAAGGGAAATTGGGGAGGTAATGGAAATGCACCTTATAAAGTAAATGCCAACTGTTGGTGTTGTCTTAGTCTCTATAAATAAAGGCTAAAACAAATGATGGAGAAAGAACAAAGGTGGCGGCTTGCTGGGATTAAACGAAATGTCAGATTGGAAGCGTTGGCGCTTTTTTCTCTGCCGGATTCCGCGATCTCTTCTGCCCGAAAGGAAACGAACGGTTTTGCCACGACTACGATTGTTGCCGTAACGCTGTGTGCTTCTCAGAGGAACGCCGTCTAAAGAAGTTATACACACTAACCGACGATTCCGCCCAACCCCAGCAAGTAAGCCGCTCGACCCGAGACCACTCAGCAATCATATATCCTACCGAGAAATAACCGTGACCACGTGATGACTGCTAAGTGAAGAACCAACTACCCGAACCGACGGAGATAATGCTTTCCTGCATTTTCTTGGGTTGATACCTGTATATTTAATATAGAGCCATTTTAAAAAGATGTCAAATACCTTACAATATAGCTACTATGCCAGCTAATTTCCGTCGGCCTTTACCAAAAATTTCCAAACCAATTATTTTGGCTTCTTCAGCCTCACCTAAAGTTAAACTTGCTGATTTAGCCAAAAGCAAACGCTCCACTCAAATCAAACAAGAACAATCAAACATTGTTAAACGCCGGACTTTATATTCTTTAACTATTGTCCTGGCCGGCTATTTACTATATTTTTTATTTTTATCCAGCTACTTTAGGTTGGAATACCTAATTGTCTCCGGCAATAATCAAACGCCCAGCTCAGAAATAGAACCTATTGTTTGGCAAAGTTTAAGCCACTCTAAATTTTTAATTTTACCGGGTGATAACTACTTTTTAGCTTCAATTCCAAAACTAACCGAAAATTTAGGCAAAAATTTTATTTTTAATAAATTAATAGTTACCAAATCTCTGCCTAAAACTATTATTATTAATGTTGAAGAAAAATTGCCTCGTTTTATCTGGTCAACCAATGGCCATTATTATGTTCTAACCGGTGATGGGCTTATTATTAGAGAATTCATCAACTACAAAGCGCAAAAAGCCATTCCGTTAATTGTTGACCAGAGCAATTCCAGCACTAGCGTTAATCAAGTGGTAGTCAATAATCAAATTCTTTCTTTGATTACTAAAATTAAAGAAACTTTAGAAGCCGAGCCTATTCCTAACTTAGAAGCCGACTCTTTTGAACTGGCTGACCGGGGGAGTCAGTTTATTAAGCTCAAGACCGTTCAAGGCGCTGAAATCCATCTGGGTCAGGAACTGGACGTTAAAACTCAATTAGACAAGTTGAGAAAAATTATTCAAAGCAATCATTTAGACCTAGCCAAGGTGAGTTATATTAACTTACGCATTCCTGAACAGGCAATTTACAAACTCAAATAAAAGAGTTTAAGTAAAAAGTTCAATTTTAAAAGCTTTTGGAGGTAGAGAATAGCTATATGCGACGTATAAGATATATTGTGCGACACATCATTAAATCTTTCAAGACTCCTCCCCATAAGTATCCTTCAGGCTCTTTATCTTTATTAAAATCCGATTTATAATAAATCTAAGTTCCATTAAATAAATTTTGTCATGCAACGACTCATCCTGCCACTCATTACCGCCGCCGTCCTCTTAATCCTCATGCAGAACAATGCCGGCATCTGGGCCTACATCATTGTTTTATTTCTAATGATGTTTACTTGGTCATCTATGAGCGATAAATAACTCTTACCTGAATAACAAAATCCCCCACTGCGCTTTGGTTGGGGGATTTTTAAATTCAATTATTTTGGCAAATAGATCAAAGGATCATTGGGAATACCATCTTTTCTAACTTCAAAATGCAAGTGCGGACCAGTAGTTAAACTACCGGCACCAGGCGTACCAGGCGTACCGCCGGACAAGCCAATAATCTCTCCTTGAGACACATAAGTATCTTCCTGCGCATACATTTTGCTTAAATGACCATAAACAGTAGCCAAACCATCTTTATGGACTAATAAAATATAACTATAGCCTCTTAAACCGCCGTTCTTAACCTTACCAACATAACCGCCGGCGGCGGCTCTAATCGGCGTGCCCTGAGGCACTCCGGCAACATCAATAGCCGGGTGTTCAAAAATATGCCGAAACGGATAATCAGGATCATGAAAATAAGTAGAAATCCGACGCGAATTAGTTGGCCAGGCAAAACCCTTATCAGAGATATTAGCAAAGCCGCCGCCGGCTTGAGCCGCCAATTTATTTTTAATTAAAACCGCCAAATTTTGAATCTCGGCATTAATTTGAGTCTGCTCGGCCCGATTCTCCTCCAACATCTTTTGGAACTTATCTTCCTGTCCCTTGGTAGCCACTAAAAGCTCCTGCTTACCTTTTTTCTCAGCATCCAAGCGGTCTTGATTATCAGCCAACTGATTCTGTAAAATTGTCAGCCGCTGATGCTTATCTTCTAAGCTAGAATGCTGTTGTTCCATTTGAATTTTTAACTGGCGCAATTGCTTTAATTCCAAGGTTAAGCTTTGTTCTACGGCCTGCAATTGATTAATTTCCTGAAAAAACTGTCCCAAAGAGCCGCGCAGCAAAACCATAAAAATTTGCAGCTTGCGCTGGTCATTGTGATTTAGAGCCTCCACAATTTTACTCATCCGTTGCTGCTGGCGCTCAATTTCCTTGCCCTTCATACCAATTTTTAATTGAGTGTCAGAAATTTCTAAATTGGTTTGTTCGGTCTGCAGCTCAGTGGTATTTAAATCCAAAGTTAACTTTTGAATATTATCATCTAAAATGCCTAGCTGATTTTTTAGGGTCACCACGCCTTTTCTTTTTTCCTGCAAACTTTTTTCATAAATTTGCCGCTGTTTATCTAATTCGTCAATCCTTTTTTGCCGTTGTTCCAGATCAGACTTAATTTTAGCCAAATCCTGATCAACGGTTTGCTGCGCCCAAGTCCCCTGTTGCCAACCAAAAATTAAGCCGAGCAAAACGACCATCACGATTATTTTATTTTTATCCAGCACTAAATTTTTAGTGCTGGATTTATTTTGGCTAATCATCACACTAAGAAAGTTTTTTAACAGCCGCCACTAATCGGCACACTGATTCTTTTTGACCTAAAATAGCTAATAAATCTTGAGGGGCCGGACTACTTCCCTGCCCTGATAAACTTACTCTTACCGGCCAAAATAAATCTCCATTGGTTAAACCATTATCGCTGGCCAATTGTTTTAAACTTTCAAATAAACTGCTTCTATCCCAACTAGCTTGTTTAGTTAAGCAATCCAAACTTAATTGGAGGGCTGATAAAGATTTTTCCAAATTACTCTTTTTAAAAATTAACAGCTCTTTTTCATAATCAGGGCAAATGGTTAAACTCTTTAAAAAATCAGTTAACTCCGGGTAGTTAAGAATACGCTTATCTTGCCAAATAGTTTGAGCCACCTCCAGCCTGGCCAAACCATTAAAATTCTCTGCTGCCCCATATTCACCCAACCAAGCTTCAAACACAGCTTCATTACCATATAAATATTCTTTTTGATACCAATCTAATTTCTGCCGATCAAAAATTGCTCCGGCTTTATTAATCCCGCTAATCTCAAAAGCTTGAACCAGCTCATCTAAAGTAAAAATTTCTTGTTCGGTTTTAGGATTCCAACCTAAAAACGCCACATAATTAAGAATGGCTTGGGGCAGATAGCCCTTAACCAAATAATCCTCTACCGCCACATCACCCTGACGTTTGGATAATTTAGTTTTATCCGGATTTAAAATAAGCGACAAATGAGCAAATTGCGGAACTTCCCAACCCAAGGCCTGATACAAAGCAATATGTTTGGGCACTGACGACAACCACTCCTCTCCCCTAATCACGTGGGTAACTTCCATTAAATGATCATCCACCGCCATGGCTAAATGATAAGTTGGAAAACTGTCAGACTTTAAAATAACCGGGTCATCACTTAATTCATTGTCAAAAATAATTTCGCCGCGAATCAAATCAACAAATTTAGTTTGGCCGTTTGGCATTTTAAAACGAATAACGTAGCCGGTTTGGTCTTGTAATTTTTTAGCCACCTCTTCTTTATTCAAATTTAAACAGTGCCGATCATACTTTGGCGGCAGACCCCTGCCCTCTTGATCTTTTCTCATCTGCTCCAAACGTTCTTCCGAACAAAAGCAATAATAGGCCTGATTGGAATCAATTAACTGTTCGGCATATTTTCGGTATAATTCCAATCTTTGAGACTGAAAATATGGCCCAAATTGCCCTTTCTCTATCACCTTTGACTCATTATCTAAAACCGGTCCCTCATCGGCCTCTAGACCCAATTTTTTAAGTGTAGAGAGTAGCTGTTCCACTGCCCCAGCCACATACCTATTTTGATCAGTATCTTCAATTCTTAAAGCAAAAATACCGCCCTGAGCAGAGTCGAAGGATTTTCTGGCTAATAAATAGTCATACAAGGCAGTCCTGAGACCGCCTAAGTGAAGGTAGCCAGTTGGGCTGGGCGCAAACCGGGTTTTAATCATAACAAATAAATTTTATCGCAACTCTTTACCTGGTTTAATTAACTCACTTTTTAAGAAGGCAATTTGCTGTTCCAACTGCGCAATAATCTCTTCATTTTGTCGCTCAATGATAGACAGGATCCGTTGTTGCCAAACAAAACCAATCACAGCGATTGTAACTAAAATAAAAATTATAATAGCCCGACCATTACGCTTTCTTAAATCACGTTGTTGACTCATAGACATGTATGTTAATTATTTAATCTTCTTATTAATAATATAGTAATTAAAACATAAAAATGGGAACTTAATCAAGGCGGTAAAAATACGACGATAGCGCCAAGGCTCGCAAATCAATCGCCACAACCATTCCAAGCCAATGCTCCGCCATGATTGCGGAGCTCTAGCCACTAATCCAGCCACAAAATCAAAAGTACCACCAACGCCAATGGCAATTTTAACCGACGGGCAGCTATTTAAATATTCAGCCAACCAATATTCCTGCTTAGGCGCGCCAAAGGCCACCAATAAAACTTCTGGCCGTTGTTGGTTAATTTCAGCCAAAACCTGATCATTAACTTTTGACTGCTCTTCGTTAAAAAAAATTTTACTGTCTTTAATTTGAAATTGCGGCCCCTCATTAAAGCCAACTACTTTTAAAGTTGGGTATTTTTGTTGAACAATCTCAGCGGTTTTTTGAGACGAATTTTGACGGCCGCCTAAAAAATAAACTCCACTGCCCTGCTCCTTGGCTAATTTTAATAAGGGCCAGAAAAAATCAGCCCCCGGCAAACGGTTTAACCATTGGCCTAAAAATAACTTAGCCATTAAAACTACACCCGTGGTATCCACCAAACAAAGTTCGGCTTTGTTTAAAATATCTTTAAACCGCTGGTCAGTTTGCGCCAACACTATAAATTCGGAATTAACTGTAACTATTAATCTGTTTTTTTGAATTGGACTGATCAAAAAATCCCGACATTGCTGATAAACTTGAGCCGTTGTTAAGCAATCTAAACGAACTCCTAATAAATAGGTTGACTTCATGCCTCTATTGTACTCAATTTTGGCTTAAAAAACAATAAAAAAGCCAAATTTTGTTCTTAAATAAAGATAGTTTTAAAGAACCAATTATGGTATACTTAACCCACATGAGGAATAAAAAAATACCCATCTTTATTGTTTGGCTCACTTTAATCAGTTGGTTATTAAATTTTTTTTTAGTTTCCGCTCAAAATCTCCCTTCAAACCTTTATGAAGACAATGCTGGATATAATCCTAACTTTATTATTTCTGACACCGAATTAACTAATTTCAACTCTTGGAATAATTGGGAAATCCAACAATTTTTATTGAGCAAGGGCGGTGCGCTGGCCCACTATATTGATCCCCTAACCAACCTAAAGGCTGCCGAGGTTATTTATCAAACCGCTCAAAACTACCACATTAACCCCAAATTCCTTTTGGTCTTAATTCAAAAAGAACAAAGCTTGGTTGAAGATCCTAGTCCCCAGCCAAAACAATATGACTGGGCCACTGGCTATAGCTGTTATAACGGACAATGCTCACCAAGCTTTCAAGGTTTTTCCGCTCAAGTTAATGCGGCGGCCGATCTTTTTATCAACCATTATCTTTTGGACTTAAGTACGACTAATTGTACAGTCACTAATTGGTGCGTTGGCCGACCCAAAACCAGCCAAGACGGTTACATCATCACTCCGCAAAATAAAGTTACTGCTGCGCTTTTAACTTATACCCCCTACCGCGGCGGCACTTTCACTAACCAAGGCCGAGTTGGTGCTAATTATAATTTTTGGAAGATCTGGACCCGCTGGTTTGGCGATCCCGTGGCTATCACCTTTTGGCCCGACGGCACTTTGCTCAAAACTCAAACCTCTAGCACGGTTTACTTAATTCAAGATAATACTCGGCGGCCAATTGCCTCGGCCGCTGTCCTTAAAAGCCGTTATAATACAAAAAACGTTTTAACGGTTAGTCAAGGCATTCTAGACGAACTGCCGCTTGGTTCAACTGTAAAATTTTCTCAATATTCCTTGATTCAAACTCCGGACCAAAATATCTATTTAATTGTTAATGACAGCAAGCGGTTAATTGTTTCCCCAGAAGCTTTCCGCAAGCTAGGCTTTAATCCAGAAGAAGTAGAAGCTGCCGACTACGCGGACCTGGCTTATTTAATTGATGGGCCAGACCTAGACTATACTACTCATTATAATTTAGGCGCCCTAATTAAAGATCCCAAATCCGGCGGCGTCTATTATGTAGAAAGCAGTATTAAATATCCAATCCCAGCGCCGGAAATTATTAAAGTCAACTTCCCAACTCTTAAAACTCGGGTAGGAACCACTAAACAATTAACTAGCTATCAGACTGGTTCAGCCATTCTATTTAAAGACGACACCTTAGTAAAAACCAAAGATAATCCGGCTTTTTTTGTTATAAAAAAATTATGATTCAAAAAACATTATTACCACCAACCAAAAAGTTTTGGATCTTCATGAAGACGGTGGTAGTTTAGAAATGGTCAATCCCGTTGCCCCAGCGCCAACAATCATTCCTTCATCTACACTGCCAATTGTCCCTACCTCTTCCAACTCCTTCCTGCCTAGCTCAATCACCACTTCTACCACTTCTACCAATCCTTAATTTTATAATCACTGGGTTATTTGTTATTAATTATTAAACTTATGTCACTAATTTTTTCTGCCTTTGTGCCCCATTCACCAGTTTTACTGCCAACTTTGGGCCAAGAACATTTGCCCAAAGCCCAAGCCACCATTGCCGCCCTAAAACAATTAGAACAAGAATTATATGCGGCTAAACCAGAAACAATTATTATTATTTCTGGCCATAACGAAGAAATTCCCAATGCTTTTAGCTTAAACCACTCGCCGCAATTAACTGCCAATTTTAAAAATTTTGGCGACTTAAAAACTACCTTGAATTTTACCAATAATTTGGGCTTAGCTTACAAACTTAAGCAAAAATTAGAAACTACAGTGGCCTTGCAATTGACTACTCCGGAAAATTTATCTTACGGCATCAGCATCCCTCTCTTCTACCTGGCCAACCACTTACCCAATATTAAAATCATTCCTATTCAAACTAGTAATTTACCATTAACGGCTCACTGGGAGCTTGGCAAAATTATCCGCCACGAAATAGATCTGGTCACTGACCGAGTCGCCATTATTGCCGCCGGCAATTTAGCCCATAGTAATCTGGAATCACTAACCACTCAAACCGACTTAGCCGCCGATCACTTTAACCGCAGTTTTTTAGAAAAATTTCAACAAAAACAAACCCAGACTCTTTTGGATATTGGCGAAAATGAAATCAAAGATTTAGAAATTTGCGGTTTAAAACCCGCCTTGTTTCTGGCTGGTGCCGTTGACGGCATCAACTATCACGCCGAAGTTCTTTCCTATGAAATGCCCTTGGGCATTGGCTGGGCCGTTATGGCTCTGGCTCTATCTTAATACCCTTAGCAATTTGGCTGGCTAATTTAAAAAAATATTGCCACTGGGACCCGGTTTTAGCCAGCTCCTTAGTATCATTTAAACATTGCTCAACTGAATTTTTATCAAGCTCGGCACAAATTTTAAACACCGACCCTCTTTTAAAATTAGGGATATGAAGTTCCTCAATTACTCGCAAAGCCAAAGCTTGCCACTCATAAGCCGGCGGTTTTTTACCGGATTTTCGCAGCATCACCTGTTTAATAGACTGAAAATTATCCCCTACTGTCATAGAAACATTATAACATAAGTTAAGGCTAAAGACTTGAAAAAAATGACAGTTTACGCTATAATCCTAAGCAATTTATGCAGTTCAAACTGATAACTTATCCTAATAAAATTCTAAGAAACCGAGCCAAAAAGGTCACAGCTTTAGAATTGGCTAAAATAAAAACCTTGGCCCAAGACTATTTGAATTTTATGATAAAAGAAGACGGTATTGGCTTGGCCGCCAATCAAGTTGGCATATTAGAACGTTTCCTGGGCGCCGTTACTGACGCTGGCCCACAAATCTTTATCAATCCAACCATCTTAACTCACGGCCTTAAAAAAGTAGTCTTTGAAGAAGGCTGTCTGTCTTTTCCGCAAGTCTATGGCCTAGTTAAACGTCCGGCCTGGATTATCCTACGCTATACTGATATTAATGGTAAAACAAAAATCAAACGTTTTAACAAGTTAACAGCCAGGGTTATTCAACATGAAACAGATCATCTAAACGGTAAGCTGTTTATTGATAAAATATTCCAATATACCAAAGGTGAAAAATTAATTGAAGCCTGGCAAACCAAAGCCAAAGATGATGAGCTCTAAACCAAAAATTATTTTCTGGGGCACTTCTGAACTGGGCGTGCCAGTTTTAGACTTGCTGTTACAAAATGGCTATCCAATTATTGGCGTAATCAGCGCGCCAGATGCTATTGCCGGAAGGGGCCAAAAACAAACCCAAGCTTCAGCTATTAGCCAATTTGCCACTCAACATAATTTGCCGTTATTCCAACCGGAAACCTTACGTAAAAATGATGATTTTTTTCAAACCTTAATTGATTTAAAGGCTGACTTGGGAATTTTAGTAGCTTATGGCAAATTAATTCCCGAACGTTTCATTACCTTATTTCCTAAAGGAATTATTAACCTCCATCCCTCCCTTTTACCTAAATATCGCGGACCGTCTCCGCTGCAAACAGCCATTCTTAATGGCGACACCCAAACCGGCCTCAGCTTAATGCTCTTAGACCAAGAAATGGACCATGGTGAGATTTTAGCTCAGGCCAAACAAGTTATTGAGCCAACTGACACCACGGCCACCCTGAGCCTTAAATTAGCCCGAGCCGGAGCTGAATTGCTAATTAAAATATTACCAGATTATCTGGCTGATAAAATTACTCCCCAACCCCAAGACCACACTCAAGCAACTATTAGTAAAATAATCAACAAACTGGATGGCCAATTGGATTGGACTAAAACCACTGCCCAAATTCTTAATCAAATCAGGGCTTTTACTCCTTGGCCCGGAACTTACACCAAACTTCAATGCAAGATATTAAAGATTATTAAAGCTCGGGCAGCCACCCCAACAGACATTGGTCTTCGCTTTCATTGTGCTGATGGCGAAATTTTGGCCGAGGAAGTCCAACTGGAAGGCAAAAAAAAGATGACCGGTGATGAGTTCTTACGCGGCTATAAACATTTGTTAAATAAATAATCACCACTAATCGTTATTCCCGCGCAGGCGGGAATAACAATGTAAAAATTAATTAGATACGCCGAGCTAAGTACTGCACAAACAAACTTTTTTCTTTATTACCCTTGTTAAAATCATACATGATCTCTTCCACAATAAAATCCTTACTCAAAATATCCAACATGTCATCTTCGTAAATTGGGTATAAATCCAACTTACTCCACTTTTTTTCTTCAATATCATAATAATGAAGGACTACTACGGTTTCACTGATGTAGGCAGGAAAAACAAAAATTTTATGCTGGAAACCTTCATAGTAAACCGTATAATTAAAAGAAAAGTTTTCAAAAACTTTTTCTTTATTTAAGTTCATCAAGGAATGAATGTAGTCGTAGTTCCTAGAGTCAATAAACAAATAGCCACCATGATCAATCAACTGGGCAAACTTAGTGACAATACTCTGCTGGGCCTTTTTTGTATAATCTCTACTGCCCCCACCAATGTAGGTTAAGGAGTTGCCGGTTAAAATTCCAAAATCAAATAAATGATCATAAGGCGGCCAGGCTTGAGGCAAATCCAGCCAGTTGGCTTTGTGAATAGCTACGGTTTGTTTTTTTGATAAAAATAAATTTCTAGACTGCTTAATAAATTCCTCATCTGTTTCATTGGCTTCAACATTCTCCAGCTCATAATTTTTTTTATCCAAACATTCAATCATGCCACTTAATTCCACGCCGCCGCCCACCCCAAAGTCAATAATCCGCCGTAAATTATTTTCCACCACAAAATTACTAAAATATTCTACCTCATCCAATCTAATCCCCCCTTTAAACTTAGGGTAAATATCCCGTTCCCAGCTGACAAATTTAAAATCATAAAATTCTTCAATCGGATTGCTGATGTAAGGCAAGGTATTAACAAAGGGAAATTGAGCGGGCATAAGCTGATTGATTAGTATTAAATTAATGGTATCACTTTTTTTCCGTAACCCAAAACCCTAGCCGAAAGCGACCGCCTAAGGCCAAGCGAGTTTGAGCATCAATGGCCGGAATAGAGCCAAAAATAATAAAGGTAATTGGAAATAAAATCCATTGCAAAAACATAATGGGATAATAGTACCAGCCCTTGCTTGAAGGACGATTGGGCAAAATCATTAAACTAAAAATTGCTACGCAGATCATACTAATAATACCAATGGTCATCATTTTTTCCAAAACCAAGGGCGCGCTCTGGATAAAAACATTACCTTGCCAATACTTATCGGCCCACCACAACGGCAACCGGCCAATTAAAGTAATAATTAACGGGGCAGTGGCCCAAGAATACATGCCTTCGGTTTGGTTCCACAAATAACGAAATTGTTTAAACGCCGGGATACCCTTGACCTGCTTAAACTTTTTAATCATGTAAGGCAAGTGCTCTACCCCCCAGGCCCACCGACGCATCTGTTTATATTGATTAACCAAACTGCGCCACAAAGAGCCCATATAAACAGTGTTCATAGAAACATAAGTATACATTGGTACCACTTGATAATCACCCTGGTAGCGGAAAAAACCTTGCAAAAAAATTCTAGAATCTTCGGTCACAATATCCTTTTGCCAAAAACCAATATCAGTGAGCATTCGCCAACTCATACTATGGGAAGAAAAAGTAAATAGCCGTTCAGCTCGGGCTAAATCTGTGAGCAGCCAAAAGGTAGTGGAATTAGCGGCCACCCGCGTAAAAGGGTCAGACTCCCAAACATTATTATGATAAAAAGCTAAGGGCTGATAACTTTTATGAGTAGGGTTGGGCGTGGTAATAAATAAATAGGTCAGATAATCAAAATAATTGGGCGCCACGCAAGTATCAATATCAAAAGAAGAAACAATTATTTTATCGTAATCTAAACCCTCATCATCCACAAATTTTTTAACCTCTCGCCCTGCATAATGCAAATTAGACCCCTTGCCAATAATTTCATCCGGCACATCTTTAGGATGAAGCGTAATAATAATTTTTTTAAAAGAGTTGGCGTATTTAGCCTCCACCTGAGGCACGATGGTTGAAAAATGCTCCTGGGCTCGCTCCTCGCCAGCCAAAACCACATATAACTTATCTGACGGGTAATGGTTATCTAAAATAGCCGTTAAAGTTCTATCCACCACGGCAAAGGGCTCATTGACCATGGGTAAAAAAATAATATGCTGATAATCAGACCAAGCCATCAATGATTCGCGTTTAGCGCACCAATCAATTTTTCTAGTTTTCCGATACTTGGCCCAAGCCACCAACAAATAAATCAACAAATAATAAATCCGAATGATCCAAAATAAATCATAAATAATAACAAAATAAATAGCCCAGAGCGGCTGGACAAAAGACAGGGCCACCAAAAGCAATAAAGTTCCCCAGATCAAAACTGCTGGCAAAATTTCCCAAAAACGGTACGGATTGCCTGCCTGCCAAATTTCTGATTCTTCCATAACTAATTATTTGATGGTAAAAATTTGGATTTTTTTCAAAGCGGCAATAGCCAACTGCAACCGTTCTTCGTTTTGAGCATACAAAGTAAATAATCGCTCACCTTTTTTAACTAAATCACCAAGTTGTTTATTAAGATATAGACCGGCCACCTTTTCCATGGGCGCCCCCAAAATTCTAGCCAAATCACCAATGCCCTTATTGTTAGTAAAGACAATCTTTCCAGATCTGGAACTATTAACGTAGTGTTTATAAGCTCCAATAGTCACTTCTTCTGAATCAATATTAGCTTTGCCGCCCTGGGCTTTAATAATCTCCTGCATCTTTTTCCAAGCTACCCCAGAATCTAAAACGGCTTGAGCCATTTTCCGGCCTTGACCGGGCTTAGCTTTTTTTACCATCTCTAGCAATTTACCAGCCAAAGCAATGGATTTTTCTTCCAAATCC
>JAPLWL010000006.1:0-10519 GCA_026396635.1 Candidatus Komeilibacteria bacterium
GTTCAATTATTTTTGGAGGTTCATTGTTGGGAATAGGCGATTTCTTTTTGTCTTACTTAGTTATTAATTTTATTCAAAAAGAAGTTTCCACAAAAATTGCTATTATTGCGTCAGTCATTATAGCCTCTGGTACTTTGGCTATTTATTTTTTATACCCTTATATTAATGGTAATATTCCTTATTCCATCTTGATTGTGCCCCTTACTTTAATTATTTATTTGGTAGGTTTGAAAAAATTTAATAGTTAATTTGAGGCAAAAGAGGTTGATGGTCATGTGCCAAATTAAATTAATATTTAATGATTGGCCTAATTTGCCGATTAGAGATAATTAGTTTAGACTAATAGTGAGTTTATTGAGATAATAAGTAATGTTTTTGATAGATATTAGATGAAGGTTATTGTTCAAAATTTAAGCTTGGAATATCAAGATCAGGGCCAGGGGCTGGTATTGTTATTATTGCCCGGCTGGCAAGATAATCTTAAAACTTTTGACGATTTGGTTCCTTTGTTGTCTAAAAACCGAATTATTATTAAGGGCGCGGCTAAGAATGAACTTTTGGCTCAAAAAATTGTTTTAATTGCTTCAGCTGGTTTGGCTAAAATTCGTACCTGGCGCAATTCGGCTTTAATGGTGGTAACTAAGATTGGTAAGTTTATTACTTTAATTCCGCCGTTTAGTTTTTGGCGTAAAGAGCTCAGGAAAAAATTATACCAAAACATTGGCAGTGATTATTTTAGCGCCGGCTCACTCAGGCAAATATTTTTGAATGTTGTTAGAGAAGATTTAAGCGCCTGGGCCGGGCAGATAAAACAACCGGCTTTGTTAATTTGGGGCGATCAAGATACTGAAACGCCGCTGCCAGATGGTCAGCGCTTGGTGGCTTTAATTAAGAAGGCCAATTTACAAGTTATTAAAGGAACTAATCATTTTGTTCATCAACAGCAGCCAGAGGCAGTGGGCAAATTAATTGAAGAATTTTTATGTTAATAAAAAATTGGTTATCTCGCTACTCTAGCCGTTACCCTCGCGCCCTGGTTTATATGTTGCAGGCCAGTGAATATACCGTGGCTGATTATTTAGCTTGGTATCATCAGACTAAGGATTTTAGCCGGGTGGAAAAACGAAAAAAATTAGTCATGACTTCTAAGGCCAAGCTGTTGTGGCTGGCCACTTGGACAATGGGTTTGGTTTGGCTTGGTTTGGGGGCAATAGTTTTATTATTTAATCCTGATTTTGGCAGAGTAATAATATTGTTAGTTTGGGTTAGTGCTGCGCCATATTTTTTGGCTTATGCCTTAATTATCGCCTTGGGTTTGGTAAAATTAGTTCAATGGCCAATTGAAAATAGAATTATTCGCTACTCTAAAATTAAATTAGCTCGTCATCCTGGTTTGAAAATAGCTATTGCCGGCAGTTTTGGCAAAACCAGTTTCAGAGAAATTTTAAAAACAGTTTTGGCTGAGGGTCGGAAGGTGGCGGCCGCGCCCCATAGCTATAATACGCCGCTGGGGATTAGCCAATTTATAAAAAGCTTGTGCGGGGATGAAGAGATTTTAATTTTTGAATTGGGTGAATATTATCCCGGAGATATTAAAAAGCTTTGTGACCTGGTGGCGCCGCAATGGGGGATTATTACCGGCGTTAATGAAGCGCATTTGGAAAAATTTAAAACTCTGGAGCAGACCACTAAGACAATTTTTGAACTGGCTGATTATTTGGGCAACCAGCCCTTGTATCTGAATGGTGAAAATCAACTGGCTCAAGCCGCGGCGCCCAATCAAGCCTTGGTTTACAGCCGGACCGGGGTGGGCGAGTGGCAGGTGATAAACGCCCAAACCGATTTGGCCGGTACCAAGTTTGCCTTAACTAAGGCCGGGGTGGAAATAAAAGTTAGTTCCAGTCTTTTGGGCTGGCATCAAATTGGTCCGTTAGCGGCTGCTGCTGATATTGCCTTTAAATTAGGTTTAAATGCCGGGCAAATTGAAAGAGGTTTGAGTAAAACCCAACCTTTCGATCATCGGCTAGAGCCCAAAATAGATCCTCAAGGAGTGATTATTTTAGATGATAGCTATAATGGCAATCCGGATGGAGTTAAAGCGGTCATTGATTTTTTGGCCGGTTTAAAAGATCATCAGCGCTGGTATATTACTCCGGGGTTGGTGGAAATGGGTTCCAGAAAACAAACGGTTCATCAAGAAATTGGTAAACAGTTGGCCGCCAGCAACATTGAAAAAATTGTCTTAATAAAAAATTCTGCTACGCCGTTTATTGCTGAAGGCCTGGCCGCGGCCGGTTATTCTGGCAAAATTATTTGGTATTCGGATGGACTAATGGCCTTGCAGGCTTTGCCGCATTTAACCGTGGCTGGGGATGTAGTTTTGTTGCAAAATGATTGGCCGGATCAGTATCGTTAATAATATTTTATTAAAAAATTATTTAGCTAGAGCTTTATGAAAAAAAATATTGCCGTTATCTTTGGCGGCCGTAGCGCCGAACATGATGTTTCCATTATTACCGCCCACGTGCCAATTATTCAGTCATTATTGGCCTTTGGTCAATTTGAAGTTTGGCCGATTTATATTACTAAGCAAGGAGCTTGGTATTGTAATCAAATTATGAATGATTTGGCTTTTTTTAAACAAGCTGATTTTGAAAGTAT
This sequence comes from Candidatus Komeilibacteria bacterium, assembly GCA_026396635.1. GTDB lineage: Bacteria > Patescibacteriota > Patescibacteriia > UBA1558 > JAPLWL01 > JAPLWL01. The sequence continues at coordinate 2,662 of JAPLWL010000006.1, forward strand.
TTTAGCCAAACAGAAGAAGGTTCAATTATTATTTGATCGCGGCCTAACTTTGATCTGGCCGGGCCTGAGATCAAAACAGTTGGTTATTGATTTGGTTTTTCCGGCTATGCATGGGACTTTTGGCGAAGATGGCAGTTTAATGGGCTTACTTAGAATGGCTTATTTGCTTCAGCCGTGAGCATGGACAAAGCTTTGACCAAGCAAGTCTTGGCCGCCGAAGGTATTCCCGTAGTGCCGTATGTCTGGTTTACTAAAACCGACTGGCAAAAAAACCAAAGCAGCTTGGAGCAAAAGATCTCTCAACTTAACTGGCCGCTATTTGTTAAGCCGGTTCATCTGGGTTCCAGCATTGGCTTGGCTAAAGTCAAAGATCCAACCGAGTTGATTCGGGCTATTGAAGTAGCCTTTCATTATGATGATAAAGTTTTAGTGGAAGAGAGTGTGGCTAATTTAATTGAGGTTACTTTGCCAATCATGGGCAATGATGAGTTGCAACTGGCCGGGGTAGAACGTCCGTTGAATAAAACTGAATTTTTTGATTTTTCCGATAAATATTTATCTGGTGGTAAAAAATCTGGCGGTGTTAATAATCAATATAGTGAAATCCCAGCTCAGATAGATGAAGATTTTAGTCGGCAAGTTAAAGAATTTGGACAAAAAGTTTACCGGGTCTTGGGCTGCTCGGGTTTAGCGCGGATTGATTTTCTTATCAACGCCGAAACCAAGCAGGTCTATGTTAATGAAGTTAATACTTTGCCGGGCAGCTTGTATCATCATAATTGGAAAATTATGGGAGTTTCCGGAGTTGAGTTGGTAACTAAGTTGGTGACCTTGGCTGAAGAAAGATTTAAAAATCAACAGGCTCTGACTTATACTTTTCAATCTAGCATCTTGCAGCAAGCCGGTGGCGCTAAAATTTCTAGATAATTTCTTAGATTTTGGTAATTGAAAACCCGCCGCGTGACTGTGCGTCCGTTTGGCGGGTTTTTATGTGAGGAGATAGTCTGATTTCGGCGGTTAAGCGGAAATCAACTGGCCTGGTCGGCAGGGAGTCTCGGTAGTGGTAAATGTAGCCGGTCAGGCAAACAAGAATCAAAGCAGCGATGATGCAGAAGAGTTTCCAGCCATCTTTGTGGTAGATTGTAGCAAACATGCCGCCAAAGCAGGCAATGATTGCTACGGTTGAGCAGGAGATGGCCAAGTTGGTGAGCTTGATATAGGTTTGGAGATAGGCAAGGTTGTCCATAGTTATCTCATTCAGTGGTCTTGGTTGGTGGAGTCCAAATCACCGCCTTTTCCTTGGACCTGAAGTTTACTTTTTTGGTTGGCGGTTTGGGATAGTGGATAACTGTTTGGATTTCGGTTTGAAATCCATAGCTTTCGGGTCGGGTTTGATTGATCCGAAACCAAGACGCTTTGGCTTGATGTTCCAGTAAGATGGCGATCCCTGGGTAGTAAATTACCCATTGAGGAAAAACCTGGTTGGCAATTTTTGCTTCTTGACCAAAATTGCGTTGCCGATAATGCACGATCAGAATGGAGTCTGCTGGTAGCGAGTTGAGCTTGGTTGGCGCGGTGGTCAATTGATAATAAACCGGTTGGTTGTTCTGGTAGCCCAGAAAGAGCACTCGGCCATCGGCAAAGCCAATAACCCATTCCGGGTTAAGACCCTTGGTAATGGTTAGGGAATCAGTGGTAGCTGGATCATTGGGGCTGATCTGGTTGGAGAATGGGTCGGCGCTGGCGAAGCTCGTAACAACTAGGATCGCCAAGAGCGCAGTTATAACTGGCAACTTCTCATTCATTGGTCTTCCTTTGGTTTTTGGGCGCCTGGTTTAGGTGTTGGTAAGGTGCGGACCACATTGTTTAACCCCGGGAGTTAATCCGGATTAAAGAAGGCTTTATTATGACAAATACGGGCATTTTGTCAATTATTAAATTTGGATAGAAAAAGTTTTAATAAAACCATATTTTTGGTATAATTAAAGCAGGATTATCCACAAAAATATGCTTATTATCTTTTGGTTTATTATTTTATTTGCGGCTTTGGCGGCCTTGCTCTTGGCCGTTGATTTTTTTATTGAATCCGGGGAAAAATTAGCTCACCATTGGGGTTGGCCGGATAATGTTAAGTCCATTGTTTTGGTTAGTTTAGCTACTATTTTGCCGGAGTTAATGATTGCGTTGATGGCCGTGGTTGCTCATCAAACCGTTTTGATCAGTTCGGTGGTGGCTGGTTCAATGATTGCTAACATTTATTTAATTGTTGGTTTAACCGCAGTTACCGCTGGTACTATTGTGGTGGTTAAGCATTGGTGGCATATTGATGTGCCCTTGCTGTTTGCTTGTTTAGCTTTATTTATTGTAGTGGTTTGGGATCGGACAGTTACTTTGGGAGAGGGCGTTGTTTTGCTCTTAGCAGCCGGTGTTTATCTTTTTTATTGGGCTAAAATTATTGGCCATACTTACCATGATCGAGAATCAGAAATTCCGGCTCATCGCGGTCATCGGCATCACTTGCACCATAGGATTATCCCGGAAGAACATTGGATTCTGATTTTAAGTAATGTTTTTTCAATTATTATTTTGTTCTTGGCGGCCTTTTGGATAGTTAAATCCAGCAGTTATTTGGCGGCCTTGCTGCATTGGGACCTAGACGCTTTTGGTTTAATTGTTTTGGGCATTGCCGTAGCTTTACCGGAAATTGTTTTGGCCTTTCAGGCCGCTAGAGCTAAAAAGTTTGAGTTAGCCTTGGGCAATGTGATTGGCGCCAGCCTGTTTAATGTTTTGTTGGTTTTAGCCATCCCGAGTCTATTTACTTCTTTTGTGGTGCCGGAAATTATTTTTTCCGCGGCTTTGCCATTTTTGGTGGCCGGGATTTTCTGGTATGCCTTTACCACTATTAAACATAAAATTTTTCGTTACGAAGGAGTTTTGTATTTAATTATTTTTCTCGGCTTTATTTTAAAAGTCATTGGTGTTTATTAAAACCATGAAAACAGTTGCCTTGTTAAAACAGCTTAATGGCAGTCGGGTTATTGTTAGCGTTGATTACAATGTGCCAATGGCCAATGGCAAAGTTTTGGATCCAACTAAAATAGTTGCCAGCTTGCCAACTCTTCAACATCTTTTAAAAGAGCGGGCCACTATTTTGTTGATTTCTCATTTAGGTCGGCCCCAGGGCAGACGACAAAGCCGTTTTAGTCTTAAACCAATTGTTCCGGTTTTAACCAAGCTTTTGGGTCAACAAGTTGTTTATTGGGATGGAAAAATTTTGACCCGCCAAGCCTTGCCTAAAGCCAAAGTGATTTTATTGGAAAATATTCGTTTTTGGCCAGGAGAAGAAAATAATAATTCGGCTTTGGCCAAAAAATTAGCCGCCCTGGGAGATTATTATGTTAATGAGGCTTTTGCTAATTGCCATAGAGAGCACGCCTCCATGGTGGGTATTCCTAAATATCTGCCGGCCTTTGCCGGTTTGGATTTGGCTAAAGAAGTAACGGTTTTATCAGAAGTTTTAACTAGTAGGCTTAAACCTAAAATAGCCGTGATTGGTGGGGCTAAAATTTCTACTAAAATTGAGTTGATTAAAACTTTGGCTAGAACCATGGATTATATTTTAGTGGGTGGGGCGCTGGCCAATAATTTTTTAAAAGCCAAAGGCTTGCCAATTGGCGCTTCAATAATTGAAAAGTCAGAAGTCAGCACAGCTAAAAAATTGTGGAATAAAAAAATTATTTTACCCATTGATGCTTTGGTGGCCACTTGGCCCAAGGCCAAAGAGGCCGAAAGTAAAATTATTAGTTCGGTTACCAAGCAGGAAATGATTTTGGATCTTGGTCCGGAAACAGTTAAATTGTTTCAAGGCTTTATAAAGAAGGCTAGGCTGATACTATGGAATGGACCCATGGGTTATTTGGAAAATCCTTTATTTAGACAAGGCGATGGTGGAATAATTGCCGCTTTGCGAGTCAGTAAAGCTAAAAAAATTGTGGGCGGTGGTGAGACAGAATTGGCTTTAAATTATTTTAAAGCTCAAAAAGTGCCAACCTTTTGTTCAACTGGCGGCGGTGCCATGTTGGAATTTTTAGCGGCTCGTGGTCAACTAAAAAGTTTAAAATTTTTTAATTAAAAATTCTTATGGATAGCATTAAAAGAGTTTATGCCAGAGAAATTTTGGATTCTCGGGGCGAGCCGACTTTAGAAGTAACCGTTATTTCTGAACATGGCTTGCAAGCTACAGCGGCCGTGCCCGCCGGAGCCTCTACTGGTTCCCATGAAGCCCTGGAGCTTAGAGATAATGATCCGGTTCGGTTTAGGGGCAAAGGCGTGTTAAAAGCTTGTCAGAATGTTAATGGGCCTATTAATGAAGCTTTGGTTGGCCTGGATCCAACTGAGCAGCAAAAAATTGACCAGCGTTTAATTCAGTTGGATGGCACCCCGGCTAAAAGCCGACTTGGAGCCAATGCCATTGTTGGCGTTTCTTTGGCCGCGGCTCGCTTAGGCGCCAAAGTTAGTGATCAGCCGTTATATAAATATTTACGCCAGCGTTTTAATTTTTCTAAAAAAGATTGGACCATGCCCACACCATTGATTAATGTGATTAACGGTGGTCGGCATGCTGATACTAATTTGGATTTTCAGGAATTTTGGATTATTCCTTACAGCTTCCCGTCGTTTAAGGAAAAGGTTAGAGCCGGCTCGGAAGTGTTTCATACTTTGGGTCAGCTTTTGGCGGAAAACGGTTTGGATATGGATGTGGGCGCCGAGGGTGGTTATGCGCCGGATGTTATTAAAACCGAACAGGTTTGGCAGTTATTGCTGGAAGCCGTGGATAAGACTAATTATCAAATTGGCAGTGAGTTTTTTTTGGGCCTGGATGCCGGGGCCTCTACTTTTTATGAAAAGAAAAGCCAACGCTATTTATTGGATTTAGAAAAAGAAAGTTTTTCCGCCGCTGAGCTAATGAATTATTATGAAGGTTGGTTGAAAAAGTATCCGATTTTAGCTTTGGAAGATCCTTTGGCCGAAGATGATTGGTCGGCTTGGGCTGAATTTAATCAACGCTTGGCCGGCGGCCAATATGCGGTGCCCGGTCAAATTTTAATCGGTGATGATTTGTTTAGTACCACTTTAACTGAAACTATGAATTGCATTCAATTGGCCGGGGAGCATCAGTGGCGGGTAGTAATTTCCCATCGGTCCGGAGAAACCAGTGATCCCTTTATTGCCGATCTGGCTGTGGCCGTGGGTGCTGATTTTATTAAAACCGGCTCTATGTCTCGTTCGGAGCGCACGGCTAAATATAATCGGTTAATGGCCATTGAAGATGAATTGCTGCCCAGTTAAAAATCACGTATAATTTGCCTAGTTTTATGAAACCATTGGTTTTAATCATTTTAGACGGCTTTGGCTTAAATCCTGATTTAGAAGGTAATGCTATTAGTCAGGCCCATAAGCCAAATTTTGATGCTTTATTGGCCAAATATCCCAATACCCATTTAATTGCTTCTGGGGTCAAGGTTGGTTTGCCTCAAAATCAGCGAGGTAATTCAGAAGCCGGGCATATGAACTTGGGCGCTGGCCGAATTGTGGAGCAGGACGTGGTGGGAATTTCTGAAAGCATTAGTGATGGAACTTTTTTCAAGAACCCGGCTTTAAATGCGGCCTTTCGGCATGTAACTAAAAATAATTCTCAGCTTCATTTGGTGGGGATGATTTCTGGTTCGCAGAGCCCGCATGTGGAAATGGAACATGTTTATGCGCTGTTAAAATTTTTTCATAAGAAATGTGAGGAAGAAAAAAAATGCTTAGACAAAATTTTTCTTCATTTATTTACCGATGGCCGGGATGCGCCCACTCACAAAGCTTTAAAGTTTTTACATCGGTTGGAAAAACATTTTGAAATGAATGAACGGATTGCTACCATTGGCGGACGGTTTTTTGGCATGGATCGTAACAAGCGTTGGGAGCGGGTCGGGTTGATGTATAAGGCTATGGTTTTAGGGCAAAGTGCAGTTGCTGATGCAGAGAATGCCGAAGAAGCTATTTTGCAGGCTTATGATCGAGGTGAATCAGATGAATTTATTAGTCCAACCGTCATTAAAAGTAATGGGCAGCCCATTGCTACGGTTAAAGATAATGATGCTATGGTTTTTTTCAACTTGCGGTCAGATCGGACCAGGGAATTAAGCAAGGCCTTTGTTCAGCCAGAATTCAATGCTTTGAATCCGGGCAGCTTCCAGCGCGAGGTTTGGCCGAAAAATCTTTTGTTTGTAGCCATGACTGATTTTGGTCCGGATCTGGATAGCATCTTAACCGCTTTCCCCAGTAAAGACGTGCCTAATAGCTTGCCCATGGTTTTGAAAGATTTGCGGCAACTGTATATTGCCGAAACCGAAAAATACGCCCACGTCACTTTCTTTTTTAATGGCGGTTATGCTCAGCCTATTGCTGGTGAAGAACGAATTTCAATCCTTTCGCCTAATGTTCGGTCTTATGATGAAATTCCGGAAATGTCGGCCAAGGCTATTACCGCGGAAGTGGTTAAGCGGTTGACCGGGGAGCGGGACGATTTTATTTGTTTGAATTTTGCTAATCCGGATATGGTTGGACACACTGGCAACTTTAAGGCGGCCATTAAGGCCATTGAAGTGGTGGATGATTGCTTGGGTCAGATTGTTAAGGCGGCTCAAGCCAAGCATGGTACGGTGATTATTACCGCCGATCATGGCAACGCTGATCAAATGGAAAATGAAACCACCAAAGAGCTTGATACTGAACATTCGGCCTTTCCGGTGCCTTTTATTTTAGTCAATGATGATTTGGCACAGATTCAGTTGCATAGTGGTATTTTAGCTGATGTGGCGCCAACTATTTTAGATATCTTAGGTTTGCCTCAACCGGAAGTCATGACTGGCAAATCCTTAATTATCAGAAAGAAGTAATTGATATGGAATCACGCACTAGACCAAAACCAGTTGTCTTGGCTATTTTGGATGGTTGGGGAATAACCCAACCTAGTCCGGCTAATCCTTTGAGTTTGGCCAAGTTGCCTAATTTTCAAAAATTTCAGGATAATTATCCGGTAGCAACTTTGCAAGCCTCGGGTGAGTCGGTGGGTTTATCTTGGGGCGAACTGGGCAATTCAGAAGTCGGCCATTTATCTTTAGGCGCCGGAAAAATTATTTACCAAAGCTTGCCGCGGATTAATCGGTCTATTGCGGATGGCAGTTTTTTTTCTAACCCAGCTTTTATGGCGGCCTGCGAGCAAGTTAAAAAGCAGCAAAGTAAGTTACATTTAATGGGGTTGTTAAGTTCCGGCGGAGTGCATGCTTATTATGAACATCTTTATGCTTTAATAGAATTGGCTAAGAATCAAGGCGTAGAACAGATTTATGTTCATGTTTTTTTGGACGGCCGGGACATGCCGTTTAACAGCGGGTTGGATCAAGTGGCCAAATTGCAGCGTAAATTAATTCAATTTGGCGTGGGTAAAATTGCTAGTTTGAGCGGCCGATTTTATGCTATGGATCGGGATAATCATTGGGAGCGGATTGAGCAAGTTTTTAAAGCTATGGTTCAAGGCGTGGCCGAGCGACAGGGACCGGATCCTATTAAATTGATTGAAGAAAGCTATAGCCAGCAGAACTACGATGAAGAGTTTATCCCAACAATTATTACCAAAGAAGATGGCACGCCTCAAGCAGTGGTAGCGGAAAATGATGCCGTTATCTTTTTTAACTTTCGGGCTGATCGAGCCAGGGAATTAACCAAAGCTTTTGTTTTGCCAAGTTTTAGTAAATTCAGCCGGCCATATTTGAAAAATTTATTTTTTGTTTCTTTAATGGAGTACGAA
>JAPLWL010000006.1:10531-14270 GCA_026396635.1 Candidatus Komeilibacteria bacterium
ACGAAAAAGATTTGCCGTTAACCGTAGCTTTTCCCCCGGAACAAGTGGCTTGGCCATTGGCCCGAGTGCTCAGTGAAGCTGGTTTAAAGCAGTTGCATATTGCGGAAACAGAAAAATACGCTCACGTTACTTTCTTTTTTAACGGTGGGCAAGAAGTTCAATATGCCGGCGAAGATCGGATTTTAGTGCCTTCGCCCCGGGTGCCTTCTTATGACGAAGTGCCAGCCATGAGCGCAGCCGAGATTACTAAAAAATTAGTTGCCACTATTGAGGAGAATAAATATGATTTTATTGTAGTTAATTTTGCCAATGCTGATATGGTGGCGCATACCGGTAATTTATCAGCCACTGTTGTTGCTGCCGAAGTCTTAGATAATTTGCTGGGCGAAATTAGTGGCGCGGTTTTGGATCAGAAGGGGTTGTTGATTATTACTGCTGATCATGGCAATGCCGAGGAATTGTTTAATCCACAAACCGGCAAAATTGATAAAGAGCATAGTACTAATGTAGTACCTTGTTATTTTATTGCCGAGCAGTTTGCTGGCAAATCAGTACCTGGTTATAATCCGGATCTTAGCCAAATGACAGCTTCTGGCGTTCTGGCTGATGTGGCGCCAACTATTCTTCAAATTATGGGTTTAAAGCGGCCGGAAGAAATGACGGGTCGGCCACTTATTTAATTTTTATGCCAGAGTTGCCGGAAGTTGAAACTGTAGTTCGGTCTTTACATCGAACAATTGTTGGTAAAACCATTAAGTCGGTAGTTGTTCTCTGGCCTAAATTAGCCCGTCCTAGCTCAGCAATTTTAAGCTTAAGAGCCAAAAATAAAAAAGTTATTAAAGTTCGCCGTCGGGCCAAATTGATTATTATTGCTTTGGCTAGCGGCGATTTTTTGGTGGTTCATTTGAAAATGACTGGCCAATTAATTTATCAGTCAGTCGCCGGTCAATTAAGCGGCGGCGGCCACCCAATTAAAGATTTAGACTCGGTGCCGAACCGTTTTACCTATATTACTTTTACTTTTCAAGACGGTTCGCATTTGTATTTTAATGACGTGAGGAAGTTTGGCTATATTAAGGTGGTTTCCGCCTCAGAGTTAAAAAAGATTGAGGCTGAATATGGGCCAGAGCCGCTCATTGATTTATCGTCCGATCATTTAGTGGCTGCAAGGCTCCGCCGGCCCAAAGCAAAAATTAAGCAGCTGATCATGGATCAATCCGTCGTGGCCGGGGTAGGTAATATTTATGCCGATGAAGCTTTGTTTGCGGCCGGTATTTTACCAAGTCATCCTTTGGGCAAACTAAGTAATAGTCAGCTAAAAAAATTAATTTTAGAAATTAAAAAAGTTTTGCAAAAATCTATTTTACAAGGTGGCACTTCTTTTAATACTTTTCGGTCGGCCGGCGGCGAAGTTGGGCAGTTTAGAGCTAAATTAAAAGTGTACGGCCGCGGTGGGCAGGCCTGTTTAAAATGTAAGACAAAATTAAAGACCGCCCGGGTGGGCGGCCGAGGAACAGTTTATTGTCCTAAGTGTCAGAAATAATTTGACCTTAACCGAGGATAAATTCCTCGGTTGCCTGAGTGGTGATAGTTCGTTAACCGTTGTAGCCGAGGAATTTATCCTCGGCGGTCAGCAAGAGGAATTAGTCTAGGTGTTATTAATAAAGTCCGCAGCAGATTCGGGCATTGCCAAGGAGAAGGTCAAAAAACGGCCAAATGGGTAGTAAGATTAAGGTAAAGATGATGCCCAGTAATCCGCCAATAGCTAATTGAGCAATAGTGTGGGCAATCCGTTCTTCTAAAAAAGGGAATTTATATTCTTCTTCGTCTGGCAATTCTTTAATTAACCGGTTTAAAACCCGGCTGTGTTGGGATAAGTAGCCGCGTAGGCCAAAAGCGTCTCTAATAACTACGCCGGCTAAAATTAGGCTAATAGCAAAGGAAACATCATGGTGGCCAGGGAAGTGACTAAAGCCGCGTGGGAAGAGGGCATGCCGCCATAGCCAGTAGCGTAAGTCCAGCTAAACCGGCCTTTAGCCAGGTCTAAACAGACTTTTATGAGCTGAACCACTACGCAGATAATAACCGGAATTAGAAAGAGTTTGAACATAAAGTTTAAAAATGCTATATTTTAATATACTAATTATATCAGCCTTTGACAGTTATGTTAATCATTGAAGGATTGGTTTTTGGAGTGGTTCAAGCCTTGTCGGAATTTTTGCCAATTTCCAGTTCTGGCCATTTAATTATTTTACACAAAATTTGGCCGAGCCCGTTACTGGATAATTTAACTTTTGATACAATTCTACACGGTGGCACTTTACTGGCCATTTTATGGTTTTTTAAAAAAGATTGGATAGAAATTATTGTTGGTTTGTGGAAAAGTCTAGTTAGCGGCCAATCATCAGCAATGTCTCGCCTGGGTTGGACTTTGGTAGTGGCTACTATTCCTGGAGCTTTGGCTGGATTTTTTTTGGAGCATATTTTGGAACAAGTTTTTCGTCAGGTTTGGGTAGTGGCTTTAATGTTGGTAGTCTTTGCTTTAATTTTGGCTTGGGTGGATAAGCTTAGTAGAAAAAATCAGAATTTTGAAAGTATCACTGTTAGCCGAGGTTGGTGGATTGGCGTGTTGCAGGCCTTGGCTTTAATTCCAGGCGTGTCGCGCTCGGGGATTACCACTACGGGTGGATTATTATTTGGTTTAACCAGGGCCTCAGCCGTCCGTTTTTCTTTTTTATTATCAGCACCAATTATTGCCGGAGCCTTTTTAAAACAGTTATTGGAGGTTTCTTGGGCGGCCCTGCCTAATCAATTAGCTTGGGCTTTGGTGGTTGGATTTTTGGCTTCAGCCGGAGTAGGGTATTTAGTTATTAAATATTTACTTAGGTTTATTAGCAGCAATTCGTTCAAGGTTTTTATTTGGTATCGGATTATTTTAGCTGTTTTGTTAATTATCTTTTTTGTTTAACAATATGAAAAAGATTATCCTATTAGTTATTATTTTATTTGTTATTTTAATCGGGGTTCGTTTGTTAAGTGGCGATGAAGATACTTGGCTATGCCAAAATGGAGCTTGGGTAAAACACGGCCAGCCCAGCGCTGCGATGCCAGTTACGCCTTGTAATTAAAATAATGTTGTCATCCTGAACTTGTTTCAGGATCTTAATTCAGATGCCGAATCTACCTCCGGTAGCAAGCAAGTTTGGCATGACAGTGGGTAGTAGTTTTAGGTTGTTAATTAAAAATTATCTTTGCTTTTAGTTTTGGGTTCACCCAGCATTTCTACCACAATGGTAGTTTTTTTGTGATCCAGTTCGCCAACTAAAACGGCTAAGCCAATCTCTTGGAAGTAGGGATTTAATAGATTGTCTCGATGAGGTGGACTGTCTAACCAACTTTGAATTAAAGCCGGCGCCCGATTGATATTTTTAGCTAAATTTTCTCCAACTCGATTGGCTTGATAGCCGGTTTCTTGAATAAAGGTGCTGAAATTTTTACCAGCCGGTGAATTGTGTTGAAAATATTGTTTTTCAAAGATGTCAGCAGCTTTGTTTTGGGCTGCCTGAGTTAATAATGGATTTATTTTAAGCTGGCTAAGGTTGTGCTCCAAGCGAGTCTTATTGATGACAATTAAACTTTCTTGTTCCAGTTCAACGCCCGACTGATAAGGTTTGGCCTGTAAGACGCCTTGGGTGTAAAGAAAAACAATGATGATGGCTAGTAGTCCAGCCAGGGAAAT
>JAPLWL010000052.1 GCA_026396635.1 Candidatus Komeilibacteria bacterium
CCTGTTCAAGGAGAACCTATGCCAACCCGTACTCTCATCATGGGCGCCGCCGGGCGCGACTTTCACAACTTCAACGTCTACTTTCGTGGGAAAAAAGGCGTTAGGGTGGCAGCCTTTACCGCCGCTCAGATTCCGGGCATTGATGACAGGGTCTACCCTGCCGCTTTGGCCGGACCCGATTACCCGGATGGCATCCCCATCCACCCAGAAGCCGAGCTTGGAGAGCTAATCGTCAATCTTCAGGTTGATTAAGTGATCTTCTCTTACTCGGATGTGACCTATCATAAGGTCATGGAGCTGGCCGCAATCGCCCTGGCCAACGGTGCTGACTTCCGACTGATCAGTCCGTATGAAACCATGATCAAGTCAACCAGACCAGTGGTGGCCGTCTGTGCCACCCGAACCGGTTGCGGCAAGAGCCAGACCACTCGTGCGGTGGTGAAATTTTTCAAGGACAAGGGTCTGCGGGTCGTTTCAATCCGCCATCCCATGCCTTACGGTGACCTGGTCAAGCAAAGAGTGCAGCGGTTCGCTACCATCGCCGATCTAACTCTGCACAAGTGCACGATTGAAGAAGCGGAAGAGTATGAACCTCACGTTGCCATGGGCAGCGTGATCTTCTCCGGCGGCAACAACGACAGCAGTTTCTACAAACCTGACCTGCTGATCGTAGTAGCCGATGCCTTGAGGCCCGGACACGAACTCAACCACTACCCTGGCGACGTCAACTTCCTAACTGCCAATGTCATCATCATCAACAAGATCAACGGCGCCACAACCGGACAGATCGAAGAGATCATCGCCAATGCTCGCCGGCTCAACCCCAAGGCCACAATCATCAAGGCCAAAAGCCCAGTGACGGTTGATAAGCCCGAGCTGATCCGGGGACAGCGAGTCTTGGCCGTTGAAGATGGTCCTTCCTGCACCCACGGCGATTTGCCCATTGGTGCCGGCACAGCGGCGGCCAAACAATTGATGGCTCAACTGGTTGATCCGCGGCCCTACCTGGCTGGATCACTCAGAGAAACCTTTGTCCGCTACCCGAACATTGGCCCACTCCTACCGGCCATGGGCTACGACCCCGAACAAGTGGCCGACCTGCAGCAGACCATTCAGAACATGTTGGATGTCAAGGTCATTGATACCGTGGTCATTGGCACGCCCATTGATCTTGGGCGCATCATCAAAATTTCGGCACCCTGTGCCCGGGTTACCTACTCCTTGGAGGAAGTCGGCCACCCGACCATCGCAGACATTCTCGATGAAAAAATCATGCCACTGATCCAAGCATAAGCGGCACCCGTGTGTGCCGCTGCTTTCTTTTTTTCAACTACTTAAATATATCAAGCTACTCTAGTAATTTTCCTAAATATCTGTTATCCTAGGCCGACTTGTTATTAATCTTAGTTAAACCAAATGCCCGAAGAAGTTATTTTAAGATTTGATGAAGTTAATTTTGAATATACTCACAAAAAACCCATTTTACATGAGGCCAGTTTTAGCCTGCGCCGGGGTGCCAAATTTACTTTAATGGGCCAAAACGGCGCAGGCAAAAGCACCATTTTTAAACTGATTACCGGTGAACTCAAACCGGATAAAGGCAGAATTTCTATAACCAATGCTACCATTGGCACGGCCAGGCAGACTATTGCCCAAGCAGACCTACCATTATCTATAGAAGATTATTTTGCCAAAGCCTTTCACGAAGTTCCGGGCAATCTAAAGAGTCGCATTAAAAAAGTTATGGAGGCGGTTAATTTGGATGTACCAATTGATCGGTTGGTTGGCCAACTATCCGGCGGCCAGCAAGCCAGAATTTTATTAGCTTATGCTTTAATCCAGGATCCAGATATTTTATTGCTAGATGAACCGACCAATAATTTAGACCAAGCCGGCATTGATCACTTGATTGGCTTTTTACTCGGCCATCAAAAAACCGTTTTGGTAATTTCCCATGACGCGGATTTTTTGAACCTTTTTACCGAAGGGGTTATTTATTTAAATAATTTTACTCACGAAACTGAACTATACGTGGGCGACTACTACGCGGTGGTGGAAGAAATTAAAGCGCGGGTAGAGCGGGAAGAAAAATTAAACGCCCAATTGGAAAAACAAATCCGTGATCGCAAAGAAAAAGTTAATTTTTTTGCTAACAAGGGCGGTAAGATGCGGCAACTGGCTAAAAAATTAAAAGATGAAACCGAAGAAATGGAAGAGAATAAAGTAGAGGTGCGGCGGGAAGATAAAACCATTCGCCCCTTTGCTATTCCGGCTCAAGAAATTGTGGGCACCATTGCCAAATTTACTAAAATTAAAATTATTAAAAACCATCAGCCGATTTTTAAAAAAGTTGAGCTAGAATTAAAACGCCGTAGCAGAATTTTAGTAATTGGTCCTAATGGCATTGGCAAAAGCACCCTGCTTAGAAACTTGGTGGCCCAAACCGAAGACGGCTTGCAAATTATGCCTGAAGTTAAAGTTGGTTATTATAGCCAAGATTTTTCTACACTTGATTTTGACCAAACCGTTTTTGATTCTTTAAAAAGCGTGATGGCAGACGTTGCCGACGAGCAAACTATGCGCGCCGTAGCCGCCGGCTTTTTAATTACCGGTGATTTAATGGGCCATCAAATTTCGGCTTTATCTGAAGGCCAGAAAGGTTTATTGGCTTTAGCCAGGCTGGTTTTAATAAAGCCGGGCTTGTTGATTTTGGATGAACCAACTAATCATATTAATTTTCGACATTTGCCAGTAATTGCCGAGGCCATTAATAACTATGAGGGCGCCTTGATCATGGTCAGCCACATGGCCGACTTTGTCAAAGAAATAAAATTTGATCAAGAATTGGATTTAGGCAAGCTCTAAATAAAAACGAGCCTAGATTTTTGGCTAGCCAACTATTTACCACCAGCAATTATTAAACCAATCTGGTAATCACAAAAATTAAGGCTGTCCCCAAAACCGTTAAACCAATCAGTTTAAAAGAACTGTGCTTGCTATGTGCTTCTGGCAAAATATCACTCACCCCAATATATAATAGAAAGCCGGCAAAAAAACCTAAGTACCAAATAAGAAAATGCGGCGAAACTGTAAAAAATAAAGTAGACACCGCCCCAATTACCGGCATGAGCGCATCTAATAATAAAAACTTAAGAGACCGTCTAACGGTATTTTTATGATTGAGCATTAAAGTAACTGTATTCATGCCATCGGTAAAATCATGAGAAATAACGGCAATGGCCACCAATAACCCGGTAGCTGGGCTAACCTGAAAGCCCAAGCCAATACCCATGCCGTCCATAAAACTATGGCCGGCCAAAGCCAGGGCCGAAAAAACTCCAACCTGCGGATGTTTATGGTCAGCATAATCCGCTTCATGCGCATGGTGCAATACAATAACTTTTTCTAAAATATGAACATGATTTCCGGCAAAATATCAAAAGCCACCACACCTAATAAAACGCCAGCGGTAAAACCCATGATCAAGTGGAGTCTGTCTTTAAACTTAACTGCTAGCCAGCCGCCAATAAGGGTGGAAACAAAAGTAGCAATGCCAAAGATAATTACTACCATATTAATTTAAAACCAACGTTTTGAGATAATTTTTCATCTTGGTCATTATAGGCAACTAAGTTATTTTAGTCAATTAAGGCCAAATTGACACCCCTTGCCTTCTTTGCTAAGGTTGGGCCAAGTTCACTGGGCCACTAGGGTCCGCTATCATTCACCATCAAGGGGAATACACCGTGATTGAACGCTACAGTACCAAAGCCATGAGCCGGATCTGGGCAGAAAAAGAAAAATTCAACCTCTGGCTCAAACTTGAACTGGCGGTCCTGGAGGCTCGAGCCAAGTTGGGTCAATTGGATCAAGGTATCGTTGACCGCATTCGTCGGCAAGCCAAATTCTCCCTCAAGAGAATCGCCGAGATCGAGGCCGTCAACCATCACGACCTACTGGCTTTTGTCCAGGCAGTTCGAGAAAATCTGGATCCGGACCTTCGCGGTCGGTTCCACGAAGGATTAACCTCCTACGATACCGAGGAAATCCCCTTCAGCCTTCGCCTGATTAGAGGCCTGGCCGTGGTGGAAAAAGAACTCAACGGCCTCTGGAGAGTCCTCACTGCTCGGTCTTGGGAATTCAAAGACACACCCAAGATCGGCCGGACTCACTGCCAGCATGCTGAGCCCATCACCTTTGGCGTTGAGCTCTTGAATTGGTCCGACCTCATTGGCCGAGACCTCATTCGCCTCAAGCAAGCCAAAGAAGTGGCAGGAGTTGGAAAGATCTCCGGCGCCGTTGGGGTTTACGGCGATCTTGATCCGGCCATTGAGGATGAAGTTTGCCGTCAGCTTGGCCTGCGACCGACTCTGGCCACTCAGATCCTGCATCGGGATAGACTGGCTCAAGTCATGACCACCCTGGCTATTGTCGGCAGCGACTTGGAGCACATTGCTCTTAATCTCCGACTAATGTCTCAAACTGAAGTCGGAGAAATTCGCGAACCGTTTGGCCAAGGTCAAAAAGGTTCATCCAGGATGCCGCACAAGAAAAACCCAATTGTCCTGGAAAAAATCTGCGGCCTAAGCCGACTGCTTCGTGGCTATGCGGTCACTGCCTTAGAAACTGTGGCCACCTGGAGCCAACGCGACATCAGCCAAAGTTCCCCGGAACGGATCATCGTACCAGACGGCTTTCACGCCGTTCACCACATGATCCAAGGCCTAAGCTACATCGTAGCGAACATGGAGGTCTTCCCGGATCAAATGCTTCTTAATCTGCAACTGACCCAAGGTTGCATCTTCTCCGGCGCCGCCAAAGAAGTCCTGCTCAGTTGGGGCGTTGAGCCTGAGCTGGCCTACAAAGTGGTCCAGCAATGTTCTTTCCAGGCCCTGGCCGAACACCGACCGCTCCTGGAACTGCTGCAAACCAGTCCGGCTCTCCAGCCTTTCCTAGCCGAATATGGAGAACGAAACCAGCTGCTGGCCGACTGCTTTGACGTCAATCACAGTCTGCGCCACATCCAAGCTGTCTTTGACCGATTTGGTCCGGACGCCAACAAAGGCTAATCGTCAACAATCAAAAACCCGCCCACCTTACTTCCACTAAGGCCAGGGCGGTTTTTGTTTATCCCCTGACGGTATGCTAAACTTATTAATATTATGGAAAAAATTGGACACCGGGGTGCTTGCGGTTATGAACCAGAAAATACTCTGGCTTCTTTTGCTAAAGCCCTAGAATTAGGAGCCGATATGGTTGAAGGTGATGTTTGGCTAACTAAAGATCAAGAAGTTATTTTTATGCACGATGCCACCATTAATCGGACCACCACTGGCCGAGGGCGTATCAGCCACTTAATCCCTTAACCGATTTGGTTATTTCTTCAAGTAAGCTGGCTCCGCTCCGCCTAACTAAAAAAATTCTACCTCCAATTACTACGGCCTGGATCTTTTCAGCTAAACCCGGCCGGTTTAACCAGGCACTTTGGTATATCTTTGCCCAAATCTTCTTCTTATTCATTAAATACTACTTAGTTTACCGGCTGACTAAAAATCAAATCCAGCGCCTTCATCTCTATTATCTTTTAATTTCTCCTCAAATAATTAATTTTTTGCATCAG
>JAPLWL010000055.1:0-6278 GCA_026396635.1 Candidatus Komeilibacteria bacterium
CGGGCGAGCGCAGTAACGTTCATGAAATTATTTATCAAAAGCGTCTAAAGTGCTATAAAGATATAATATTTATTGGGTTTTGTCAATATCAACTTTTGATCTTCGCTTAGCCTCTTTGTTGACAAAAACTACTTTAAGCGGTAAAGTAACAAACTATTTTATGCCACAAGACGTTATCCAACAGATCAAGAATCTGATTATTCAAAGCAAAAAAATTCTCATCGCCGCCTCGACGGAATCTGGTGAAGGCTTAAGTTTGGCTCTAGCTTTAAAAACCCTGGGTGCTCATCTTTCCAAACCAATGGATTTGGTTATTGCCACTCATGACAAACAGAAAAAGTTCGACTTCTTGCCGGGCTTTACTGAAATTCTTCCAGAAGTAAAACACATTAAAAAATGCTTGCTGGAAGTTGATCTAAAAAACATTGGCCTGCAAGAATTAAGTTACGATGTTACTTCGGACAAGCTCACTATTTTTATTACTCCCAAACAAGGTTTTGTAGAAACCAAAGACGTGGCTGTTAAAAACAGTGAGTTTGCCTATGACGCGATTATTGTTTTAACCACTACCAGTTTGGAAGATTTGGGCGAACTCTACCAATCACACCGGGATATGTTTCAAAAAATTCCAGTGGTAAATATTGATCACCAGAGTGCCAACGACCGCTTTGGCCACATTAATTGGGTAGATATTACTTTGGGTAGCTCCACCCAACAAATTTTAGATCTATTTGCGGCCTTTCCAGAAGTTCCCCAATCCCCAGATCTAGCCACTACTTTGCTAACAGCCTTAATTGCCGGCACCAAAAACTTTCAAACCACCGGCAATCAAAGTTCCAGCCTGGAACTAGCCAGCCAATTAATGAAACAAGGCGCTGACCGCGAACTCATTATTAAAAAACTTTACCAAACCAAAACTTTGGCTAATTTAAAATTGTGGGGTCGAGCTTTGGCCCGACTGCAAGATCAAGCCAATCATCAAATTATTTGGTCTTATTTAACTAAAGAGGATTTTTTAGAAACCCAGGCCGACCACATCAGCACCTTTGAATTAATGGAAGAATTATTTTTGACTAACCCCAAAGCCGAACTCTTAACTTTATTTATTGAAAAGGCAGCTTCCGAAACTTTGGTTTTTTGCCAAACTAAAAATAACTATCCGTTAACTAATGTGGCTAAGCCCTACAATCCCATTGGCAATAAATATATTGTTACTTTTTCTTTGCCTAAAGCCTTGCTGGCTGCTCAGCAAGAAATATTACCCAAACTAGAACAAGCCCTGATTTAACAACGGTTTTAGAAACTGGCCTAATAAGCTATAATAAAGAAAGTTTTTGGGTGTGTACCCGCCCGCAACGCCCCCGCCCGCCATGCTTCGCAAGGCGAAGCGGGCAGGTGAGCGCAGCGATGGCGGGCGGGGCTCCCCGTAGAAACCTCTCCCGATAAATCGGGATCGGTTCAACGCCTGCCGGCAGGCAGGGGGCAAGTAGTTGGTTAATCTAAATAATTTTATGGCGCGTATAGCTCAGCGGTTAGAGCACCGCCCTTATAAGACGGGAGTCGATGGTTCGAATCCATCTACGCGCACCAAAATATAAAAGCGATGGTTCAAGCCTGCCCCGCATAAAGCGAGGGCAACGAGCTTTTGTGCGGGGTCCATCTATGCCCACCAAAATTCTGCTTCGATAACTTTATAAAATGTTAAACAGCAAAAAATGCTGTTTTGTTGTTTATTACCTTTAAATCCGTTACAATAGCCGTATGAATATAACTTACGAGGATCAAGCCAAAGAACGGTTAGACAAGTTCTTAGTTGCTCAATTGCCAAACACTTCCCGAAGCCAGCTACAAAAAATGATTAAAGACGGCGTCATCTTACTTAATGGTGAAACCACGGCCGTTCATACCTTTTTAAAGCCCGGCGACCAGATTGTTGTTGGCCAAGCCCTAAAAACTGAACAAACCATTATTGAACCAACTGTTATTGCCGAGACTCCAAATTATTTAATCCTTAACAAGCCGGCCGGACTAGTAGTCTATGCCACGGATGTTAAAAACTACACTTTGATTGATTGGCTTAAAAAAAATTATCCCAAACTTAAAGCCGTAGGCGAAGAAGAACAACCGTACGGCCTGGTTCACCGTTTAGATAAAGAAGTTTCTGGCGTTTTGGTTATTGCCAAAACTCAAAAATTTTGGGAAAACTTAAAATATCAATTTGCTGACCATACCATCTATAAAGAATATTTAGGTTTTGCTAATGGCGCGTTTCCAGACAAAGCCGGAGTCATTGACTTGCCATTGATTAGAACCAAGGCCGGGATTATTGGGGCGGTGGCCAAAAACCAAGAAGGCAAAGATGCCATTACCGAATATGAAGTTATTGAACAATATAAAGATTACACTTTGCTAAAAATTATTATTAAAACCGGACGCACCCATCAGATCCGCGCCCACTTAAAGGCCTTTAACCACCCCCTGGTTGGCGACAAATTATATAACAGCAAAGACAAACTCTTAAGCGGCCGAGTTTTTTTACACGCTGCTAAATTATCTTTTACCGATCCCAAAGGCGAAATAGTAACTTTTACCGCGCCCCTGCCAGAAGAATTACAAACCATTGTTGATCGCTTTAAAAAATAGTATGAAAAAATATCTGCCGTCTCTTATTACTATTAGCGGCTTGCCGGGCAGTGGCAAATCTACCCTGGCCAAACTTTTAGCCAAAAAATACCATTACCACTATCTGTATGGCGGCGGCTTGTTTCGGCCCAAAGCCAAAAAGAAAGGGCTTAGTATAGAAGAGTTTGACCGGCCAACTCCCCAGATTCTTAAAGACGACCTAATTGCCGATCAAAAACTCATCAATTACGTCAAGCATCATAAAAAAGTTATTTACGAGGCTCACTTAGCCGGCTGGATGACTTATCTGCACAAAATACCGGCCTTTAAAGTTTTTATTAAAATTTCAAAAAAAGAGCGAGTCAACCGTTATTCCGAGCGGGAGCATGTTTCTCTGGCCCAAGCTCTAAAATTTATTAATACCCGAGAAAAATCTTTACGCTCGCGTTATAAAAAAAATTATCACTTAGACTACTTAAGCACCAAACCCTACGACTACCTAGCTGATGGCCGACCCCTGCCGGCAGTCATTGTAAAAAACATAGATACTTATCTAAAAAAACAAAAAGAGCTCCCGACGAGCCGACCTTGTCGGCTGTCGGGATCGCGACTCCTGCCGTAGGCAGGACGTCGGGACTCTGACTTCTACTAGCGCTCTAACTCCCGATGTTCGCCAAGGGCGAAATCGGGATCCCGACCCCCGCTGCCCCGACCGAAGCGTCGGGGGTCGGGGCGTCGGGACTCATTACAATTTTCTTTATTATCTTAGAATTCTTTTTACTTTTTAAAAAATACTCCCTTTTATAAGCTGTTTTAATATCCAGATATTTTTCTACCCTAACTATAATAAATGGTATTCTCGATTTTGTTGATTTTGACAACCCACTGTTGTGTTCAGTAAATCTTCTATTAATATCACTAGTCACGCCAATATAAAAACCTAAGTCTTTTAGGCTTTGGAGGATATAAACAAAAAACATAAATTTAATTAAAACAAAAAATAGTCTTTTCAGACTCTTTTTTTGGTGGGCGTACGTGGGCTCCCGCCAGAGGCGGGCAGGCGAACCACTTCTTTTATTTATAAATCTGGTGGGTCCGAGAGGAATCGAACCTCTGGCCTCTACAATGTCAATGTAGCGCTCTAACCATCTGAGCTACGAACCCATACTCATTTTAAAAGATCTAACCAACTGCCTGCCCCGCAGAATTCGATCCCGATTTATCGGGAGAGAATTTGTGCGGGGAGCTATACGCCCTAAATAATTATTAAACCAACATGGTGGGCGGCACAGGGCTCGAACCTGTGACCTTTTGGATGTAAACCAAACGCTCTAACCAACTGAGCTAGCCGCCCCTGGTGATGCCCATTGGTGCGCGGGAGAGGACTTGAACCTCCACGACCTTACGGTCACCAGCACCTCAAGCTGGCCTGGCTACCAGTTACAGCACCCGCGCAAAATTTTAAGCAGCCTACGCGTATACCAACCTGTCCTGAGCGAGGAGCGAAGCGGCTTATGCGGGATTCCGCCCCGCCCGCCATCGCAAGACTGAGCTTGCTCAGGCGTTGCGGGCGGGCACCTGGGCTTAATCAAACTAAAATAAAATCTCTTATTTCTTTTCGTTAACTGCCCGCTTTTCTTTCAACTTCTTCTTGTAGCCCTTAGTCAGATAACTCAAATTGGCTCGACGAACTTTAGCCGTCTTAACCAGCTCAATTTTAGCAATGGTTGGAGATTTAATGGGAAAAATCTTTTCCACGCCAATACCATCAGAAATTTTTCTGACACAAAAGGTGGCGCCAGTCTCATTACCATGGCGGCGATTTAAAATAATTCCTTCAAAAACCTGGATCCGCTCTTTTTCTTCGCCCTTAGCATTTTTTTCCTTAATTTTTTGGTGAACCCGAACAGTTTGTCCTGGTTTCAACTCACTAACTTTGATTTCCATACAGTAAAATTATTAACGTTTAACGGGGGTTATAATAGCTAATCCCCTACTATTTGTCAACCACGTCGCTCGCGAGCGACGTGGTCAACTAAATAACCTCTTTTATTTAATTTCCACGAAATTACGCTTACCCACCTGAATCACATCGCCCATCCCCACCTCAATCAACTCTCGCCAATCATTGATAATCCTATCATTTAGCCTAACTCCGCCTTGAGCAATAAGCCGTTGGGCTTCAGCTTTAGAACTGACTAAATCTAATTTTACTAACAAATCAGCTGGGCTCCATTTTTTTAGTTCTACTTTAACTTTTGGGATTTCACTGGGCCGTTCTTTGTCTCGAAATATCTTATTAAATTCAACCTCGGCCAGTTCGGCGGCCTTGGCAGAGTGATACATAGTTACAATTTCTTTGGCCAATAACACTTCAATAGAGTCGCTTTGGGATTTAACAGAATCGGAAAAGAGTTTTAATTCCTGTTCATATTTTTTAATTTCAACCATTGGCAGTCGAGTGGTCAAAATAAAATATTTAATTATTAACTCGTCATTCAAACTCATGACTCGACCAAACATTTCCCCGGGCTCATCAATTAAATTAATAGTATTGCCCCAACTGGAGCTCATTTTCCTACCGTCAATTCCCTCAATCAACGGATTAAGAATAATATCTTGAGCTGCTTGTTTAAAATAGTTTTGTAATTTTCGCCCCGCTAATAAATTAAATCTTTGATCGGTCCCGCCAATTTCCACATCCGCTTTGACCATGACTGAATCATAGCCCTGCATCAAAGGGTATAACATCTCACGCAAAGAAACGCGCTTACTGTTGTCTAATCGCTTTTTAATATTTTCGCGGGCAATAAATTCAGCCACGGAAAATTGATCAGCTTGCTCGCCGATTTTATCAAAAGTTAACTTAGCCAACCATTTGCTGTTGTATTGAACTTCACATTTTTTAAGATCAATGATTTTGCCGGCTTGCTTAGTATAATCTTTCATGTTCTTTTTAATAGCTTCAGCTGTTAGCATTGGCCTTTCGGAATCCTTATCCGAGGTATCACCAATCACCCCGGTAAAATCACCAACAATAAAAACAATTTGATGGCCAAGATCTTGAAAATCTTTAAGTTTTAAAAGTGGAATTGACCGGCCTAAATGCAAATTAGGACTGGTTGGATCAATGCCCAATTTAATTCGCAACTGTTTACCAGATAAAAGCTTTTGACGCAAACTATCTTTATCAATCACCTCATCCACGCCCCTGGTTAAAAGCTCTTCAATTTTTTGATTATCAACTATTGGTTTTGTCATAGGGTCTATTCATTTACTAATGTAGATATAGTAATAGAATTTGCTGTTTTATTCAAGGTTTGACCATAAAGACTATTTATGGTTTTATTCTTACGTCCAAACAAGGTATAATACAGCTATTGTATGCCAATTCCCCATTTATCTCCGATTAAACAATCTTCTTTCAACCAGCCCAAGCGCCGGTCAAAAATAAAATTGCCAAAAAGCAAAAAAGAATTTTTGACCTTATCTTGGCTATGGTTTAAACGCCAAGGCTGGAAAAACTTTATTTTTTTAATAGTGGCCGGCATTTTTGCTTTTAGCGCTTTGGTTATTTGGTATTCTAGAGACCTGCCTGATCCTAATAAATTAAAAGATCGGGCGGTGGCTCAAAGCACTAAAATTTTTGACCGAAC
>JAPLWL010000055.1:6368-11078 GCA_026396635.1 Candidatus Komeilibacteria bacterium
TGCTCAATCCGCCATTGCTTTAGAAGATAAAAATTTCTATAACCACCAGGGTTTTTCTTTATTAGGCATTATTCGTTCAGTTTTAGTTGATATTTTAAAAGGTAGCGCGGCTCAGGGTGGTTCTACTCTCACCCAACAATTTGTTAAAAATGCTTTACTGTCCCAGGAAAAAAGAATCTCTAGAAAAATCAAGGAATTAATTTTATCTTATCGGATTGAACAAAAATACAACAAACAGGAAATTCTGCAAATGTATTTTAATGAAATTCCTTATGGCTCGGTGGTCTATGGCATTCAAGCCGCTGCCCAAACCTACTTTAATAAAGATGCCAAAGACTTAACTCTGGCTGAAGCCGCCACTTTAGCTGCACTAACTAATGCTCCTTCGCTGCTTTCCCCTTGGGGCAATCACAAAGACCGGCTAATTGCCCGTCAGCATTATGCCTTGGATCAAATGGTGGAACAAAAATATATCACCAAGGGCGCCTCATTTTGTTTTTTATGTTAGAGATTGGCTAGCCTCTCAATTAGGCAGCCAAATGGTAGACGAGGGCGGTTTAAAAATAATTACCACCCTGGATTATGACTTGCAAAAAAAGGCTGAAGAAATTATTAAAACCCAAGGCGAGTCAAATCAAAAAGATTGGGACGCTTCCAGTGCTGCTCTAGTGGCTTTGGATAATAAAACCGGACAAATTTTAAGCATGGTTGGCTCCCGAGACTTTTTTGACGACACCATTGATGGCCAAGTAAATGCCGCCATTGCCCCACGCCAACCTGGCAGTTCTTTTAAACCAATTGTTTACACCGAAGCTTGGCTTAAAGGCTATCGTCCGGAAAGTTTAATCTTTGATTTGGAAACTGATTTTCCGGTAATTAATCAACCGCTTTATCATCCCAAAAATTATGATTTAAAGGAACATGGCCCGGTTTCTTTGCGCCAAGCTTTGGCTGGCTCACTAAATATTCCGGCTGTTAAATTGCTTTATTTGGTTGGAACCGAAAGCGTCTTAGACTTAGCTCAAAACTTAGGCTACACCACTCTAACTGATCGTTCCCGTTTTGGTCTGTCTCTGGTTTTGGGCGGCGGCGAAGTAACCTTACTGGAACACACCAATGCCTTTGCTACTCTGGCTCGAGATGGCATTTTTTTACCGACCACGCCGGTTTTAACTGTGACCGACGCCAAGGGCAATCACCTACTTAACTTCAGCCAAGACGAGCTCTTTCCTAAAAAAGTTTTGGAGCCGGAAATTACTCAAATTACCAGCGATGTTTTATCTGACAACAACGCCAGAAGTTTTATTTTTGGTGCTCAAAATTATTTAACCCTGCCGGATCGACCAGTAGCCACCAAAACCGGCACCACTAATAATTACCACGATGCCTGGACCATGGGCTACACACCCTCCTATTCAGTAGGAGTTTGGATTGGTAATAATAAAAATCAGGCCATGAAAAAAGGCGCTGATGGCTCTAAAATTGCTGCCCCAATCTGGCAAGGGGTTTTTAAAGAATTAGTTAAAGACAAGCCAGTTGAAGGTTTTACCAAACCAAGTTATACCCTTCCCAACAAGCCCATGCTCAACGGCGTCCTGGGTGAAAAAGTAAAAATTGAACGCACCACTGGCCTACTAGCCACTTCCTCTACTCCACCAGAATTGATTGATGAAAAAGTTTTTACCCAAGTTCATGATATTCTTCAATATATAAATAAAGACGATCCTCTCGGGCCAATTCCAACCAATCCTCAGGCTGATCCTTATTACGAGCTTTGGGAAAAACCGGTTCAAATTTGGGCCGAAAAAGCTGGTTATATTAATGCAGCCCCACCAACCGATTACGAAGCCATTCATCAAACTCAAGACCAACCAAAAGTTACCATCATCTCGCCTCAAGAAAACCAAACTATTGCCTCTCTAGCCTTACCAATTTCTTTCACTGTTCAAGCGCCACGAGGTCAGGCTCGCGGCCGGGTCTTGGTTGATAATTTTTTAATTAAAGATTTTACTACCGAAACTTCTTTAACGGTTAATCTACCACCAACTATCACTCAAGGCACTCACCAGCTTATTATTTATATTTATGACCCACTAGGTAACCGCGGCCAAGCCAGTCTACCCTTATCATTTTCCGGCGACAACTTCTTCTCTTTATCTTGGACTAATCAATATGCTGAAGGGCTGGCCTCAACTTCCTTCCCATTAGATTTATCTTTAACTACTGGCAGCCGAGACAAAATTAAAAAAATTGATCTCTATTGGAAGCTGGCCAGTGCCCCAGACTATATTTGGCTGGCCACCACTTCCGGCACTCGGATTAACCAAGGGGTTTTAAAAATTACTCTTTTATTTTCTATTGCCGAATTGGCATCACGATATACAAATAGCTTTGGCTATTTTTTGGTTTTAACACCGCCGGCTGAGCCGCACTAATCACCTGCAACAACACTTCTTGATCATTAATAGCATTTAGGCCGTCTAATAAATATCGATAATTAAATACCGCTTCATTATCGGTGCCGGTAATTTCAGCTTTAATTTTAATTAAGCTCTCACCCACACCATTGTTAGTAGCCATCACCACCACTTCCCCAGCGCTAGCTACCAAGGTCAATTTAACATCATTAATACCTGGCTTACAGAACAGAGAAGCACTTTTAATAATTTTATTTAGTTCATTATTTTGAATTTTGGCCGTGGTAATAAAGTCTTTAGGAATAATTTGAGTATAGTCCGGGTAATTACCTTCAATCAATCTGGAAATTAATTTGGTTTCATTAAAAGAAAATTGAATTTGGTTTTCTGAAATCACTAAGGTTACGGTTTCTTCTAAGCTCAGCTCATTTAAAATCCGCCAGGCTTCTTGGCAGGTTTTTAAGGGAACAATAATTTTCCGTTCAACCCCACTTTTTAAAACTGTAACCTTTTTTTCTGCTAATCTAAAACTATCGGTACCAACTAAGGTCAGCCCAGCTTGATTAAGTAAAAAGAAAACTCCACTAATTTCCGCCCGGGACTCATCCAAACTAACGGCAAATAGGGTTTGATTAAAGGCTTGTTTTAATTCAGCCGCCGACACCGTAAAAATACTGTCTTCTTTGGGGGTAGGAATAACTGGGAAATCGTCAGCCGGCAGCCCTTGAATAGTGGTTTGGTAAGCTTCACAGTTAATAAACAGTCCGCCGTCTTGTAGGGTGGCTTCAATATTTTCTTTAGGGAGTAGTTTAACATACTCATTAAGAATCTTGCCTTGGATGGTGTAAGAACCCTCTTTTTCTACTCGGCCTCTAATTTTAGTGGTAATGGCAATTTCTAAATTGGTGGCGGTTAAATGAATTAAGCCATCCTTAGCCTCTAGTAAAATATTATTTAAAATTGGTAAGGCCGTATTTTTACTAGAAAGATGACTAACTAGAGTTAGTCCTTGATTAAAATTTTCTTGAGTGCAAACGAATTTCATAATAGATTCATTAAATAAGTAATAATATAATTGATGATGATGATAAGGACTGTGGATTGGTGGAAAAGTAATTAAGGACTAAATAATACAATGGTTTTAAGAAATAATAATTAAGAAAAATTGTGGATGAGAGAGAAGATAAAGAGCTAAGAAATTTTTAAGCGGTGGTAAAAGATTTTTTTAAACAAGTACTGCACTTTAAAAAGAAAAAGAAATCAGAAAAAATTCACAACTTATCCCTGGGTTAATCGTTGGCGAATTAAAATTAAATCATTATACAAACGCTCATTGGCTTTTAATTCTTCTGCCACTTTATTATAAGAATGAATGGCGGTGGTATGATCTCGCCCGCCCATTTCTTGGCCAATAGTTGGATAAGAGCTTTGTAAATCTTCTCTCATTAGATACATGGCAATTTGTCGCGGAATAACTAATTCTCGGCGCCGGCAGGAACCAACTAAATCAGGCATGGCCACGTCAAAATAATTACAAACTATTTGAATAACTCGTTTAGGGGTTAAACTGCCCTTGGTGGGTGTGGAAATTACTTGTAAAACCTGTTTAACCAAATCAATGGTTAAAGGTTGTTGGTTGAGCTGGTGGTGGGCAATCAGGCGGTTTAAGGCACCTTCTAATTCCCGAATATTACTTTGAATGATATTAGCAATATATTGAATTACTTCTTCTACTAAAATTAGCCCTTTTTCGGCAGCTTTAATCTGTAAAATGGCAATTCTAGTTTCAAAATCCGGTGCTGAAATATCAGCAATCATCCCCCATTCAAACCGCGAGACCAGCCTTTGTTCAATATCGGCAATGGCCTTAGGGGGTTTGTCTGAACTTAGAATAATTTGTTTATTAGCCTGATAAAGAGTGTTAAAGGTATGAAAAAATTCTTCTTGGGTCTGCTCTTTGCCCGACATGAACTGAATATCGTCAATTAATAAGACATCCACGGTTCGGTAAAACTTTTTAAACTGCTCAATAGTATTATTTTTAATAGATTGAACGTAATCATTGGTGAATTTTTCACTATTTAAATAAGCTATTCGCGCTTTGGGATTTTTAGCCATGATATAATTGCCCACGGCTTGAATTAAATGAGTTTTACCCAAACCCACTCCCCCATAAACAAATAAAGGATTATAGGTTTGACCCGGAGTGTCGGCCACGGCTCGGGCGGCCGCGGAAGCCAACTCATTACCCTTGCCAACAATAAAATTTTCAAAAATATATTTAGGGTTCAAG
>JAPLWL010000009.1 GCA_026396635.1 Candidatus Komeilibacteria bacterium
ATGGATTAGTAACGGAAACTAGACGCGAAAGCGCGTCATACGCGTACAAATTACCCGTATCATTGATGTTTTGAGCGCTAAAGCCAGTACCATTACCAAAGAGCGGTAAAGTTTCTTTAAGGAGATTTCCTTGAACATCATAAAATTTATTAACTACACTATATTGATCAGCCTCTTCCATTTTAGAACGAGTTTGAATTTCCCGGCCCAAGCCATCTAGATAAGTCCATTGATCAACCACTAAAGCTCCAGGCCAAAAATGTCGCGCTACTTGAATAGATCTGGGATAATTTTCTAACTGATAATTGTAGCTGGTAGTTAAAATATCTGGCCCGCCAGCCGGATTGGAGACAAGCTTGCTCCGGACACGCCCAAGACCATCCAATATTGTAACTTGCCGCGCGCCATTAGGATC
Source organism: Candidatus Komeilibacteria bacterium (assembly GCA_026396635.1). GTDB lineage: Bacteria > Patescibacteriota > Patescibacteriia > UBA1558 > JAPLWL01 > JAPLWL01. The sequence goes on from JAPLWL010000009.1 coordinate 416, forward strand.
AGTAACTATGGTTGGCATTCCAAAAACCAAATCATACGTGCTTTGAGTAACCTGGCCACGAGCATTAGTGGTTAAAACCGGATACAAATTCCATTGATCATAGCTGATTTGCATGGCAAAGCCTCTGGGATTTACTGAGCGAATTGGTAAGCCATAAGCGTTATATTCTTGGCGGGAAATATTCCAAATCAAGCCCGGATCGCCGCCGTCTGGAAGCATTCTGGTTTCCTGCCGAGTAATATTGCCACGTTCTACCTGCCCCAAACCCAAACCATCATAGTAAAAGCGTTCCTCGCCAACCGTATTTTGTAAAAAATCCTTTTTAATGGCATGAGACGGCAGGGCAACTATATAAGCTTCCTCGTTCAGCGCGTAGTCGGTAATTACTTCGGATCGATCTTGGCCAATATCTTGAAAATCGCCGCGCTCATTTAAAAGTGTAGCATCGCCAAAGTCAGTTTGGCGGGTAACATTGCCGTAAGCGTCATACTGATAGGCTGAGGCACGGGACTTATTATCTTGATTGCCGTCGTAATCGCTGGTCACTTCTTGCCGTAGAAAGACAAAAAATCTTTCCACGTCTGCATCATCATCCGCCAATGCTAATTTATCCCAAGTCTGGATTGTTTTTTGAAATAAATGCCCGGCATTATCATATTGCTCTTCGCGGTAAACTTTTCCTTTTTTGGAATGGAAATAAGTTTTACCAACATTACCGGCCGGATCAATTACCGTAACAATATGAAAACCGGCATATTCTTTTTTAAAAGCGTCTTGGCGGTCAAAATAATAATAACCGCCTTCGTAGTTGTACTGCGTTACCTGCGCTTCGCCATTGGGCGTTGGGTAAAGACGCGATTCACTAAGCGTAAAAACCGTAAACGGCAAATGATTGGCCAAACCTCCGCCAGCAAGACGCTGAGTTGCCGCCGGGCTATAAAAAAAGGTTTGGCGCGCGCCATACGGAAAAACAACTTCTTTAAGAAAATTATTTTTCTTCCCGGCTTCTTGTTCGGCGCCGTCGTAATACGAAAATGTCACCGGCGGCATGATTGCGGCTTGGTCATTAGCCGCTTGCGCCTGGATGCTCCGCAAATGCACAATCGCGTTATTCCGCTCCTCGTGGCTAAAGCGATACGACATCACTTCCACGGCCTGGTTAGTCTGATACGAATACACATTGACCCGATCAACAATAAAGCGGGTTTCCACTTCAAAACCCCGCTCATAAGAAGTAATATTGGGCCGACCTTTACGGATAAAGCGGACTTCAAATAGGCCAGGATCATCCCCGTGTCCGGTATAGCGAATTGTTTCCGGATACACCTGCCCGCGATCATGAAAATACGTATAGGTGATAAAATTGCCGTTCCGGTCTTCCACCCGTTCCAACAGCCATTTATAAACATGGGCGTTGTTTTCTGGATCTGTTTGCCGGGTTTCGTCTGACGCGCCAAAAGTATATTGATTACCCTTGGTGTCCGTGGCTAACCAATAATTATTGGAAAATTCATATTTAACAAAACTGCTTTCCAATTTTGCTCCGTATAATCCAGCTTGTTGATTTACCACGATTAATTCTTGACTATTACCACTTATGTTAGCGGTAAAATCATTTCTCTCAAACAGCTGATCACTGCCATGCCGGGTACTGCGATAAATAGCGTTAGTTGGAAAACTCCAACCGTACCCAGCAAAAGAATCAAACTTGGCCTCATTAGTGGAATAAGAAAGAGTTACTGCCGGCGTCAGACCTAACCGGCCGGCCGGCACCCACAAGGGATATTGAAAAGTAGCCGCGCCGGTAAATAAATCCGTGGCAAAACTGCCAGTAAAATTTTGGAGAAAATTATATTGGCCCGGCCCGGAATTTCCCATGGTGCGCCAGGCTTGCTGACCAACTCCACGCGGCAATTCCGAATCACGCTGAGGCTCAAGCGGGTCAGCTATTACCTCGTCATTATTAACTGCCTTAGCCGCACTCACACCAAGCTCCGGAATAATCGGATCCGCAAAATTGGTGGTGGCCGGAAAAACCAATGGTGCAATCGCTTCCGGAGTCGGAATTATTGGAACACTTAGCAAAGCATCAAGACTTGAAAACGATTTTTCGCTACTCGGCACCAACACGTCCGTACTCAAAGGCAAAGCGATTGGCGGCAATGGAGCAATTGCAACCGGAGCCTCGGTTGAAGTTTTTTCCGACATAGTAGCGGCCCAAACCGCATTGCTGCCCAGGCCAAAAATCAACGTACCAAGTAATAATAGGGCAAAAAATCTTTTCATAAATTGTTTAAAGACTCCGGACTAATACTAAGATGGATTAGCGAATCAAGGCGCAGTCTCCAAAATAACGAAGACTTCCGCCCTCCGTGGTTGTCTGACATTTGTAAGCAACGTTCCAACCGTGCCCAGTATTAAGCAATACGCAGTCTGACATTAAATTAACTTTTAAATTATTAGGTGTATCGGTAAGTCTGAAAGAATATAGATAATCTTGCAATCCATCTCCGTTGATATCCATAAATTGACTCACAACTCTATCACGAGCGAAATAAGTGTGATAATTATCATCATCTCTATTCATCCAACCCACCGGCGGCACAGGCAATTTAGCTAAATTCCATTCAGCATTAGGATTAAATTCATCAGAGTTTTGCCAAGATCTCCAGTTATCCGTACAAGTGGGATTTACAGCATCTTCGCCAAAATTATTAATAACAGCGCCGCCGCCGTCAGCCCATCGATTAACGCCTTGATTTGGCACTGCCTCGCTGGCCTTGGAAAAATTAATAAATCCAAAAATTAAGGCCAGCACGCCAAAAGTAAAAAGAACAATAGAACAAGATGAAAAAACTTTTTTCATATGTTTGGATATTAAATAATTAATTGAATATTTAAAATTACTCTGAGGCCAGTCTATTATTAATATTATTCATTGGTCAAGCGCCGTCGCACCTAATCCGACGGCTATAAAAACATCAAAATTACCTCCAAATTACCAAAGCAAAACAAAATAACCCTTATAAATTAATAAAAATAAAAGTTATCCACCGACGGCTCATGCAAAATAAAAAAAGCCTTTTTCAGGCCAATAAAAACCATTAAATTTATTTTTATTAATAAACCTATTCCCTGCCACCATTAATATATTCACTAACCATCTTAGCTGACTTTTGACATTGAATAAAATTATTATAAGCTACTCCGGCTCCCGGCGCTACCCCGCTACCGCAACTGCCAACCCACAAAAGTTTATCAGAAAAAGCTCTAAGAGGATATCGACCGCCAGCCGCGCAAATAGCCGTTTCATCCTGAAGAAAATCTAAAAATTGATTATTGGTCCAGTGATCATAATTGGGAGTTAAAATTAAATCCAAATTTCCCGCCAAAGATAATTTTTTCATACTGCCCAATATCGCCTTTTGTTTAAATTGATCAAACTCTTGGCTACCACAATCTCCTGAACCAACAAACTTATCAGCCAGATCAATAATCTCTTGATACTCAGCCCAATTTTCTATTTGAGCCACTGAATTTTGATCTGCCTGGTAATAAAAATAACCCCCTGCCACAATAATTAGGATAATGCCAAAGACAATCAGTATATTTTTTATTGAAAACAATTTTTTCATACTATCATTATAGATATTTTAAAACAAAAATGGTAGGGCGGGCTGCTAAAGCAACCCGCCCAACTTTGTTGAACCGGAAAGTTTACCTGCTCACCGGTATGTAAATCCGGCCGCTGGTAGCCCAGGAAGCATCAAACGCAGCTACCGAGTAGCTGATGTGATTACCTCGGCTGGTACCAGGATCGTTGAGAAAGATGTTTCCAGCCCAACCCCCCACCAGCGCCCAGTGAGCAATGCCGCCGCGGCTAACCAGCCGGCCATTTGAAATCATCACCCCAACAATGCAGGGATGACCATTGGCCGCCTGATTGACCACGTCTTCCGGACTATTACCCTGGCAAACCGACACGTTCAGAGAGTTGTATTGCCGAAGCAAGGCAATAAAGGC
>JAPLWL010000014.1 GCA_026396635.1 Candidatus Komeilibacteria bacterium
GTTGGAAAGCCGGGATATTCCCTAGTGGTAATATTATGAGCGGTCAAAGGCTTAGAATGCTGCTTAACTTTAATATAGCTATCACCAATTTCTAATTGGGCTCCCATTTTCCGCCAAATAGCCAAAGGAACAGCCAAATGATCAGGATTACAACCAGCCATAGTAATTTCTGAATTAGTAGCCAAAGCTAAGGCCACAAAAGATCCGGCTTCAATCCGGTCCGGCATTACTGTAACTTCTCCAGCAGAAATTTTATCCACGCCATCAATTATAATAACCGAAGTGCCTGCGCCTTTAATTTTAGCTCCCTGTTTATTTAAATATTCGGCTAAGGCTTGAATTTCGGGCTCACAAGCCGCATTAATTAACTTGGTTTGGCCAGAAGCTAAGACAGCGGTCATAATTAAAGCTTCAGTCACGGTAACCGACGGCAAAGGAAAAACAAAGGTGCCGCCAATAATCCGCTTAGCCGAAAAATAATAATGATCTTCCTCTTCTTTAAAATCAATGCCCAGGGCTCTAAAGCCATCAATAAACAAATCAATTGGCCTACGGCCAATAAAACAGCCTCCAGGGTGCGGCAAACGCACCTCGCCGAGTCTTGCCACCATTGGACCTATCAACAACGTTGCTGACCGCAATTTTGGCACCAAGACCGGGTCTAAATGAGTTATATTCAAATTACTACTATCAACGGTGAAAACTCGACCATCACGCTTGATTTTTACTCCAGTTTTCTCTATAATCTCTGCCAGTCTCTCAATATCCTCAATCAATGGAACATTTTTGATTACCATTGGTTCAGCCGATAGCAAAGAAGCACACAAAATTTTTAGAGCAAAATTTTTAGCTCCCTTAACAGCAATTTCCCCTTGTAAAGGTTTTTGACCGGTAATGATAAATTTAGACATTTGGAGTATAATGGTTAACAGCTAAACCCGTATCATTTTACCGATATTTATTAAAAGTGACAAGTAGATTATGAACCTGTGGACTAAACGAACCTTATATCTCAGTTGTTTCCTGATTTTTTTTATTTTAGCGCCATTATTAATCTTGTATACCCAGGGCTACCGCTACAATCAAACTAAAGAAAAAATTGAAGCCACTGGTGTTTTTTATATTAAATCTTATCCTCGGGGCGCAAATATCTTCATCAACAACGTTGATTCTAAAAAAACCACTCCGGATCAAATCAATAACATCCTCTCTTCCTTCTATGATTTAACCGTTAGCAAAGATGGTTATTTCCCTTGGCAAAAAACTTTATTCTTGCCAGCCAGACAAACTGTTTTTAGTGAAGACATTGCTCTATTTAAAACCAACCCCAATAATATTTTTAACGAAAGTAGTTCTTTGCCTAATTTTACCGCTTCCACTAATCATCAAGCCACTTTCTGGAAAAAAAATAATGGTCAATTAGAATTATGGCTATTTGATGCTCAAACCGAAAAAGCTCAATTAATCGCGCCTTGGCTAAAAACCTCAACTGCCCCCAAAGTTACCTGGTCTTCTAATAATCAAAGATTATTACTTGAACCAGCCAACCTAACGCCAATGATTATTAAAGTTGATGGCGGCGGACAAATTGCCTTTAATCAACTGTCCAAACTTATTCCTGAGCAATTAAGCTGGGATGATCAAGATGATAATTTTCTTTATTTCACTAATCAAAATAAATTATACCGACTAGACCTGCTCAATAAAACCATTAATTTATTATTTACCTCTTCAACTCAGGCCTTTGTTCCTAACCGAGGCTCAATTTGGTATCTAACGCCCGGTAATAATGCTCTCACCTTAAGCCAATGGAAAGAAAGAACCAATCAAGTAAAAGACTGGCTAATTATCCCTAATTTACCAGGCTGGCAATTAACCACCTACAACAATATTGTTATTTGCTACAATCAAAATACCCAAACTGCTTATCTTTTGGAAGAAAATTCTGATCCCCAATTACAACAGCCAGCCATTACGGTTTTAAAAGAATTTAAATATTTCCAATGGTATGGCAGCCATCTACTTTACGGCAATCAAAATCAAATAAACCTTTTTGATCTTAATACGAAAGAAAACCGATTAATAATTCGCACCACCGATACTATTAATAATTTCTTCTGGCATCCCAATGGCGTCTACTACTTAAAAAGCCAAGACCACCAGTTAGTTATAACCGAGTTAGATGAACGAGGCAAAAGCAACTCTTACCCCTACCCTTTTGCCCCAGCGCCTGATCAAAACGTCGTCTTCAACAAAAAAGGCGATCGCCTCTTTGTTATTCATCAAATTGATAAGGGCTGGCAATTATCCGGTTTTGAAATGCAATAAGCTTTAAGCTAGGATCTGTTTAATTTTAGTTCGAAATTCAGCCACTGTTTCATCATAATTCTTTTCGTGAGGATAAATACGCAAAGGATCAGCCGGATAACGAGGAATTAAATGCCAATGGAGGTGTGGAACAATTTGGCCGGCTCCCACCCCATTATTCTGCATAATATTAAAGTCGGGCGTATTATAAGCTTGAGGCAAAACTCTGGCTATTTTTTGTAAAATTTTCATACAAGCCGCCAGATCTTCAACCGAAACAGCTAAAAAATCAGCAACGTGACTTTTGGGTACCACCAATAAATGGCCAGGATTAGTTGGATGAATATCCAAAAAAGCTACTGCCCGGTCATCTTCATAAACAAATTCAGTAGGTATTTCTTTGGCAATGATTTTACAAAAAATACATTCCAACATATTTTTAATTTAATAAATAATAATTTTATTTTGACTGGCTACCAAACAACGGTTACTGCCGGTTAGCTCTCTGGCCAAAGCAATAACTTCATCAATTGGTTTTGTTTGAAATTCTGTCATTATTTTCTTTCGCTCGGGCTGGCTATATTGTAAATATAAAGGAAACCCGCCGGCAACAATCTTACCGCCAGACACTCCTTCCAAAACTAGCAAAACCCAATCATCAGCCAAAACACAATGATGGCTAGCTAATTGATCTGATCTTTGCCATAGATTTTGGGCCAATTGATATTCACTTTGACTAGTAGCTCGTAAATCCGGGCCAGAACTATAAGTGGCGGCAGCTACCCAGGCAACTATTATTGCCACCAGCAACAAAACCCATTTATTTGATAAAAATTTAACCTGGTAACTACGCCAGCTTTGCCAAGCAATAATTATCAGCCAACCAATTAAAAGGCTAAAAACTAAATCCAGCCGGCGAGTAAAAATTCTTTCGCCACTTAAAATAAACCAATCAACTAAATAGGCAAAAAACAAAATTAAGCTCAGACTGGCCAGGGCCTTAACTAAAGGCGAACGGCTGGTGAAAGATTTTATTAAACCAACTAAAACCAGCAGCCAAACAATAATCATAATTATCACCACCCAGCTTCTGGCCGTAATAAAAAAATTACTTACCAAAGCTTCACTGGGCGGCTGATTAAATAACCAGTTAAACATTAAATTATCTCCCGTGGTCAAAGCCACAAAATGCCAAGCCAATAAACCAGAGACTGTTTGTTTAAAAGCCGTTAACCACTGCGGGGTGGAAAATTGGCTGTAGCCGCTTAATAATTCAATTGCCGGCAAAGCTAAACCGGAAACAATTGCCGTAATTAAACCCAGCATCAACTGTTTAAAATTGGCTATTGATGAGCGGCGCCAAAACCAAAGCCAAACTAATAACAACCAATAAACAATAAAATAAAGTGGGTAAGAAAAAAACATTATTAAACCCCAAACTATAACCCAAGGGCGAAAAACTTCATTATTTTTTTCAAAGGCTTCAACTAATAACCAAATACCAACTAAAAACATGACCAAACCCCAAGCCACTGGCGTACTTAAGGCTCCCAGAGACTGCAAAGGAAACAACCAAGAAGCAATCAAACTTAATACTAAAGCTGCTTGCGTATTTCTTAATATTCCCAAACCAATTAAAAATAACAACAGCGGTAAAGCCAAGCTCCAAATCAACGGCAAAACAAAACGATGGGCCGTTAGCAAGGACAAATTAGTTGTTTGATTAAATAAAACCTGTAAAGCCCAATATTGTCCATAACTATACTTATAAGGGTCCAGTAAAGCAGCTGGCAAAGTTTGACCGGCCACCATCACACCCTTAGCCTCGGCACCAAACATGGCCGGTGCCACTACTAAGCCCTTAGTTAATTGTTGCTCAACACCCAAATGCCGCCAAACATCACCACCATATGGCAGCTCACTTGTATGAACCAAATACCCATGGGTTAATAAGGAGTAAGCAAAAATCAAAACTAACAACCACCTGGTTTTTAACTTGGAAAATAATAAAATTAGCAGCGCTACAGTAGTGAAAAAAAATACTATAATATACCCGCCCGACAAAGCTTGCCATGGCGAAAGCAATGATCTATCAGTTATTGATTGAGAAAGAAAAAACCAACCACTAAGCCAACCAATTATATAAACCCCCAGAGCTAACCATTGCCACCAACCCAGACGTAGTTCCAACTCTGGCTCAACTAAAGAAAAAATCGGCTGCCAATTTCGTCTCACCACTCGGTAATAAAAAATTAAAGAAATAATGGCCGCCACCAATAGACACCACCAAGTTAAGGTTGGGCTGGTGGTATACCAAACAATAACCACGGCCATTAAACTGGTCACCAACAACAAAGATAAAATTGCACCCAGTAACCAAGCTAAAATTGGCCAATGATCAAAATGACAACTAGCCCTAATCACCCGTTGCCACAAATAACTAAGAATCAAGCCATAACCAAACAGTAACATCCAACCTAGGACCGAAAAATGCCAAAGTTGCATATTCCAAGACAACAAAGTTAAAACAATTGCCGTACTAATTAACCAAAAAATGTTTTTCAACCAGGACATATTGCTATTCTACCGCTTTAAAATCAAAGCGACAATTTGATTAAATTTTTGAATAAACCTCTGCTCACTGTATTGTTCTAAATGCTCTGCTAAATAGGCCGACCAAGTTTCTAAAATATTAAGATTATTAAAAATCGCGTCTAACTTCTGATAAAAATCTTGTTGATTACCAGCTTGAAAAACCAAACCACTTTGACCTTGAGCAATTAACTCGGGCGTGCCGCCACTAGAACTGCCAATTACCGGTAAACCCAACTGGTAGCTTTCAATGGCTACCGTAGTAAAATTTTCCCACCATAAAGACGGAATAATAGTTAAATGTTGTTGCTGCCAAATAGTTAATAATTCTTGGTCCATTTTTTTACCAACAAAAATTATTCTGGGGTCATTCTGATATTGATCAATTAAGGTTTGACGAATTGAGCCGTCACCCACTACCGTTAACTGCCAATCTGACTTAGAATAATTAATTAACGTTTTTAATAACCAATCCACTCCTTTACTTGGTTCTATCTGACCAACGTAAATTAATTTTAAAGGCAAGCTGATCTGAGATAACCGAATCGCCGGCAAGGCCTGAGCCACCACCGGCGTTGGTAATTTTCCCACCAAAATATTTTTAAAAAATCCATGCTCTTGATATTTATTAATAATAAATTGAGACGGCCCAACACAGTAGTTGACCTTAGTAAAATATTTAGCCACCCAATTTTTATACCAGTTCAAATACCAAGGCAATTGGTTTAAATATTTATTTTTTCTAAAGAGCGTTCCCTGAGGATCTATCAATTGATAATCAAACAAATAATGAATAACTGGATACCCTTGTTGATGGAGAAAATGTGGCAAGCTTAAACTTAAGCCGGTTAAATTACCGGTCATAATCACGGCCGGGCGCACCGCGGCTAAAATTGCCAAAACTTTTTTAACTATTGTTTGATTATTAACATTCTTAAGATGCCAATAAATTTTCCGTAAACCACCAAACTGCCCGGCTTGCCACAAATGATACACATTGGAAGAAGCCAAACGATATACGCCAACCCCATCTTCTAAAGCAAAAGAGTCCTTCTCGCCAACCTGAGCCAAAGTAATTAAACAAATTTCATAATCGGCTTTAAGAGCCTGAATCATCCTGGCAATAACTTTTTCCGCACCGCCCCTAACTTGAGGTTGATAAAAATTATTAATTAAACAAATTTTCATACCTTTTTAAACTACAAAAAAACCTGATCTGGTCCAGCCGGCCATCAAGTAAAGCTGCAGAGCGCCGCAAACCACCGCCAAACCCCAACGCAACCACTTAGGCCAAGTTGGCGACCCCAACAGCCAAAAAATTGGAAAGATCACCGCTAAATAACGAGACATGCTATTTAAAGAAGTAACGCTGCTGGCTAAAGGAATTATTATAAAAAATAAAGATAACCAAACATAAGGAGTGGTAATTTTTTTCCAAAAACCCAATACTAAAGCCAAAATAATTATTGTAAAAGCTGAATTAAAAACCCAATAATGATTGCCTGAAAATAAACCCCGATATAAAGTAATGGCCGGATTTGCGGCAAAATGATGCCAGGCTTGCTGAATGGTAACAAAAGCCAACCAGCTACCGGTCAACCATTCATTAAAGGCCATAAAAATTAATAGTCCCAAGGGTATTAATAGCAACCAAATCAAGCGCCAATCCAATTTCTTCCAAGAATAATTTCTCTGGGCAAAATAAATAAGCAACAATGGCAAAATCGTTACAATGCCCACTGATCTAGTTAAAGCCAGAAAAAAACCCAAAATTCCTACCAATGGCCAATGATCAGTTTCCGCATAATAAAAAATTGCCAACAGCAAGGCCAGAAATAAAGATTCAGTTAACAAACCGGAAAAAAGAAAACTCACCGGAAATAAAAAGAAAAAAATTATTGCCCACTTAGCTTGCTCTTCAGAAAATTTTAATTTAACTAGTCGCCACAAATACCAAGCTGCTACCAAACAAGCCAAGCCGGAAATAATCAAAGCGGCCAAAGCCGCATTGCCAACCAACCAGCCCAACCACCTAGCCATTAACGGATATAGAGGAAAAAAGGCATAATTAGCCTGAGATTGCCAAATCGGCTGGGCCGAATAACCAGATTGGGCAATGTTTAAATACCAGCCGGCGTCCCAAACTGCCCAAACATCAAGGTACGGCTGATTAAGATATTTTAAACCAACGGCCGGCTCTAATTCAGCTCTAGACACTAAACCAACCAGGGTCAAAACCAACCGACTAACAACAAAAAGGATTATAATGAATTTTATTTCCTTGGGAATTTTACTAACCAGCCGGCTCCAGTTAAATTTAAAATTCATATTTTTTGCTCTTAAAAATTTTATAACAACTGTAACCAACTAACTGGCCAAAAAATAAAACAAACTCTCGCCAATTAAGCTTAGAGGTGCTGTACTTACGTATCCGAAAAGTATAAGACAGCTCTTTAACCTTTTTAAAATGACCCTTGACTAAAATTTCTAATAGAATCTTGTAACCCGTTGTTTTTAATAAGACGCCTTCAATGACTGACCGCCTAAAGAAAAAATAACCGCTCAGTGGATCTTGAACGCCGGTTAAAGCTCGGGCCAACACCACGCCAACCATTGATAGCAACTTTCTGAACCAAGCCCATTTTTCAACTACGCTGCCGGCGGCAAATCGGCTGCCCAAAGTTAGATCATAATCTATCAAAGACAAGATTAAGTTGTTTAGAATAATCGGGTCATGGGAAAGATCGGCATCCATTACTCCTAAATAGGGTCGATCAGAAATTTTAAAGCCCTCAATGACTGCACTACCCAAGCCCAACTTACCAGCCCGATGAATAACTTTAACTGGATATTGTTTGGCTAATTCATCGGCTAGAGCGCCGGTGCCGTCCGGAGAATTATCATCAACAATAATAAATTCTAGATCAATTTTAGCATGATCAATAAGCTGCCAAATTTCTTCCAATAATAATGGCAAATTACGAACTTCATTATAAGTAGGAATGACTAAAGAAATAGCTATCATATTTTCTTAGAAGATTTTTCAATAGCAATTACCTCTTCATACAACTTAACCAGTTTAGCCGTAACCACTGGCCAAGCATATTCAGCCCTAATTCTGGCTAAGGCGTCTTGGCTCATTTTTTTAGCAAAAGCTTGATCAATCAACAACCGTTCAACGCGCTTCATTAAAATTTCCGGATTTTTAGGTTTAGACAACAAGCCGAATTGATTATAACCAAGCACTTCCCTAACTCCCGGCAAATCAGAAGCCACCACCGGACAGCCACAGGCCATGGCTTCTAAAATAACCATGCCAAAAGCTTCGCTGCCATCAATGGATGGCAAAACCACCACATCGGCTAAATTATAATATTTAGCCAGCTGAGCATCCGGCACAAAACCGGTAAAAATAACTTTGTCGGCCAAATCATATTCTACTGCCAAATCTTGGTAAACTTGACGTAAATTACCTTCGCCCACAATGATTAGGCGGGTTTTTTCTCTGACCAATAAAGCAAAGGCTTTGAGTAAATAATTCACCCCTTTAAAATAATGGGCGTCATCTAAGGCCCCAACAAACAAAATTACCTGCTCGTCCGCCAAATCATAGCGCTGCACCAGGGTAGGATCCTTGGGTTGCGGGAAAAAACGCTCTGTATCCACCCCAAACGGAATGACTACAAATTTATCCGGATCCGTTTTATAAATTTCCCTGAGCCGGGAATTAACTAAATAATCCTGAGAAGCCACGATAATCTTATCAGCCGCCTTAATTTTGGTGGAGATTAGGCCCTGTTGCAAGCCAAAAATTTTTCGATAAAACCAATTTCTACCAAATAGATCCATATGATAATGGACCACCAATGGCACCTGGTGACGGTAAATTTTTTTTAAAATATATAAAATCCAAGCGCTACCCAAAAATGGCAAATGCAAATCAATAATATCATAATGCCTCAGCTTCCAAAATAATTGTAGTAAAATAGCGGCCTTGCCATAGCGCAAAAACGTGGAGATGCGTTCAATTCGATAACTACTCTGCAAAAAAGTTAAATCCGAACTTTTATACCGCGGAGTAATAATAGTCACCTCATGCCGATCCAAACTCAGCTGTTCAGCTAAATTAGCTACGACATTGCCCATACCTCCAGCATAGGGTGGATAAGTTGAAACGATTTGCGCAATTTTCATAACCTTATTATCTTACCAAAACATTAACCCTTGAAGCAATTTCCAATAAAGTGAAACCAAGGGGTTGATCAAATAATTAACTACCCAATTACTAACCTCTGTGTGATTAAAATTAGTACAAAATGTAGCCGTAACTAAATAATCAGGGCACTTTCTAAGACTTTGAACAAATTGCCGACGGTCTATAATCAAACGCCAATTAGCTCTTGAACAAAAATAGCCATAAGCAGTTAGCTTTTGTTTTAACCAGCCGTCCTTAAAAGCTTGCACTAATAAAAATAATTCAGCCGCCACCAATAATGGACTTAATAACAACAAAGTTAACCAGTGGTAATTTTGTAATAAAACCAGCCAACGATTTCTTTCTAAATAATAATACTTAGCCGGGTTTCGGGAAAATTTATAATGATGATAAACAATTGGCGTGGTTAATGAAAAACTTTGGCCGCCCCGCAATCTACTAAGCCAACCACAATCTAAATCTTCATGATATAAAAATAGTCGTTCATCAAAAAAACCCAATTCTTTAAGATGGCCCAATCGATACAAACAAGCCGCGCCAGAAACATAGCTAATTTCTTTAATTATTCCGGCCGGCTGCCGAGGACTCTGATATTGAGAACTAAAGCCAAGTCCAAGGCAATGAAGACAACCGCCCAGAGTAGGTTTCTGGATAACCAAGAATTTGCGGTTGAACTGCCACAGCTGCTGGCCGAATTTCCAAAAAATCAACCAGCTGAGTTAAAACCTCAGGCGCGCAATAAACATCCTGATTTAATAAAAAAACATAATCCGCACCCCAGTGATCCGCCCAAGCCAAACCAATGTTATTGGCTCCGGCGAAACCCTTATTTTTTGTTTGAGGTAAAAATTTAATATCAGAACATTTTTCAAGATATTCTACCGTGCCGTCAGTTGAGGCATTGTCTACCACCACTGTCACCAATTGATACTGAATTGGCAAAATTAATTGCCGAACCTCCGTCAAGCAGCGCTCTAGCCAGTGCTGAGCCTGATAAGTAGGAATAATAATAGCAATCTTACGATTGTTTCTTAAGATCATCAAAAGACTCTTTAATGGCTAAATGAGAAATAATTTTACCAATTTCCCGTTGTTGTTGATCTAAACGAACGTAAACTCTGAACAAAAGATAAAATAAAACCAAAATGGCAATATAGACAATCAAGTCAGCGCCTCGGCCAATGCCCAAATTAAAAGCTAGCCAAGAAGTTAAACCAGGCCACCAAAAAACCACCACCACCATAAGCCAAGCCGCCAGCCACCACCAGCCCTTAGCCCAACTCAACTGCCGCTTCATTAACCGATACAAAATTTTAACCCAAACTAAAGCCGCTAAAATAGTAATGATTAATTGAAAAATAAAATATTTACTCATATATTAATTACTTAATAAAAAACCGCCAAACTAAATCTTTTAAAATTTTTAAACCATCACCAAAGCCCTGACCAAATTCCCCATACTTAACCGTTACCGCCACTTCGGCCCAAACTAAATGATATTGTTTAATGGCCTGCAAAACTTCCGTGGCCCCAGCATAGCGCTCTTGTTGAAGATTGGGAAAAATTTTTATGGCGGCCGCCCGGCCAAAAGCCTTAAAACCATTATGAGTATCGGTTAAAGGTAAACCTAGTAATAATCGGTGGATCAAAATTGCCGGCCGTTGAATAAACCATTTTTTAAAAAAGGGTATATCGGAAATTTTAGTTAAAAATCTTGAACCTAAAACCACTTCACTTTGCCCAGTTTGAATGGGTTTGACCATCTCGGCTATTTCTGAGACCAAAAATTGACCATCACCATCAAAATGAACAATGATGTCGGCACCTTGTTCAATGGCAGCGAGCGTACCGGTTCTAAGAGCCGCACCATAACCTCGATTAATTAAATGAGGTACGACAATTACACCTTTATTCCTGGCTATTTGACCAGTTTCATCACTAGAACAATCATCTACTACAATAATAGATTTGGCTGAATAATAAACCAACAAATCGTCAATAACCCCACCCAGATGTCTAGCTTCATTCCAAGCCGGAATAACAATAATAATTTTCATAATTTACTAAATCACGCCAAAAACCAATAAAGACACTTTTCTTGCTAGAAACTAAAGCTCTTACAAAAAAGTTAAGAGAGTTCCTTTTGTTGATATTGTAGATCTAAAAGATCTCTATTAGCCTGAACATACTGAATAGTTTTTTTCAAACCCTGCTCTAAGGTTATAATAGGAAACCAGCTTAACTCCTGTTTGGCCTTAGTAATATCTGGCAAAGGCAGCTGAGTCATAAACATTAGCGGATCTTTAAATACTACCTTAGAGGTTGACTTGGTTAGTTCAATAATTTTATGAGCCACCTCAATTAACAATAAATCCTTATCACTACCTAAGTTCACCGGCCCTTTAACTGAACTGTCCATTAATTTGATTAATCCTTGAATGATGTCATCAACATAACAAAGCGAAGTATTAAATTTATCATCACCATAAATAGTTAAATCTCGGCCGTCTAAGGCTTCTACAATAAAATCCAAAATCATCTGGCCGTCATTTAATAACATCCGCGGGCCATAAGTTCTAAAAATTCTAGCAATTTTATAATTGGCTTGGTATTTTTGATTAAACGTCTCCACCATGGTTTCAGCAAATCTCTTGCCTTCATCATAACAACCTCTGGGCGTCAAATGATTGATTATTCCTTCCTCTGATTCATTAAAATAGTTTTTAT
>JAPLWL010000035.1:0-5869 GCA_026396635.1 Candidatus Komeilibacteria bacterium
AAGTAGTAAAAGATCGAGCCAGCTAAACTTAACAAAAATGAATTAGGGCGTCAATCTAGTTAAAATTATTATTTCATTTTGACCACGGCCAGCAAGGTCGGCTACCCGAAGTTCCAGGCCGCCTGGTAGAGGTGGATTGATTTGCCATTTGTTTAATAATTCCCCTTGAGTTGAAAAAATATTTATTTCATTATTATTGCCTTTGAGTCGGCTAATAACTAGTTTGACTTCAGAATCATTACCTAGTTGCCCAGCCCCTAAACTTAGGCCGCCTGAGTATTTATTGCCAAAAGGATAAAATGATGTCATCACTTCCTCGCCACTACTATTAAAAATTTTTATTGGCAAATTGTAGCCCACGCCCGGGCCAGTAATAATTTCCAGAACGCCATTATGATCAAGATCGGCCGTGGCCAAAACCGCGCCGGAAGCGTATTTTTTATTATAAGCAAAAAATCCCGGATTCAGTAAGCGCCCGGCCAGGGAAAACATTTTTACATGAGCGCTGGCATTTTTTTTAGGCACGGTTAAAATTTCCAGAGTGCCATCATTATCCAAGTCCACCACCAAAATATTAAAGCCGAATTTAAAATTTTCTCCATACGGATAAAACTTAGTTTCTAAAACATTAATTTCACTATAATAATAAACAGTATTTTGATTGGTTTTAAAAATTTCCGGCCGGCCGTCGCCATTAACATCTTTAAATAATAACTCATCCACACCGGGAATTTTTTTTTGATAGGCTAAAAAACCATTTCTTATGGTTTGGCCGGCCTCATTAACAATGGTAACAAAATCACCGTTTTTATAAGGCACGCCAATTAAATTAGATAAGGGTTTTAATAAAATCAAACCATCGCCGGGCTTTAAGGTTATATTGGTGACCAGAGTGCCATCGTTAATTTTTGGATCCTGAAGGCCTTTTAATTTTTCATAGGGGCTTAATAAATTTAGTGTTTGAATATTATTGGTAGAATTTACCGCTACCAGTCCGTTTTCAAACTCTCGGGTATATAAACCGTTGATAAAATTATTATTAGAGGCGTTGGTTGAATTTTCCCGGGCGGGCCCCAGGGGCTTTCCCAAAGAAGTATTATATTCATCGTACCACCATAACTGGCCATGATTTTTATCGCCTAAATCATAAGCAAAGTAGCCAGGTCCCAGTAGCGCCGAGGTCAGGCCGTAGCGCATTAATTGATAATTATCCTGATTGTTTAAGTTTTGGCCATTGCTATTGATAATTGAAAAAGGCCCGGTAGTTAAATAATCATTTAAATTTTTGGCCCAGCCACCTTCATTACTCAGGGGAAAAGTTTCAAACATTCGGCCCTGATAAAAATCATGATAAGTACTGCCGGTATTACAAACAATTATTTTATTTGGCCCAATTAATTCATTAGTATTTTTTAGCAAGGTCCGCAGGCCTTTTTGCCAAAATTGATTTTGAATGGCCGGGCTGTCCGCTTGCCCGTCATTATTTAAATCCAAATTAAATTTTAGCCAATCAATAGTCTCCCAGCAATTATCGTAAAAAACTCCATCCCAATTGTTATCCTGATCCAGATAATTATTTTTAATATACCCAGGCAGCCAGCTGCTTAAATTAAAATCCGAATCTGATTTGGCCACGTTAATAAGCTGGCTTTCGGACCAATAACTTAATTGATTGCCATCTAAATCCTTGAGCCACCAATTTTGATCATCCACTTGCCGATAGACATTACCCCAGGCACCCTTAGGATCAATGGCTAAAGACTGTTTGGCAATTTCTTGAGCCACAAAATAAGCTAAAATTTTAATTTTAGGATTGTTTCTTTTTAAAATTTCTAAGATATCGGGATTCCGATCCACGGCCTGAGTATGCAAAATTACCAAATCCCATTTGGCTAGCTCTTTAGCTTGGTCGTCGGTGATGTCCCAAGATAAATAATAGTTGGCCAGCTTAGGATAATCATCTTTGGCTATCACTTTGAAAATGGGCATTAAAATTAATAACCCAAACAGGCCCCAAAACAATTTTTTAGAAGTTTTTTTAAATATAATTTTTAAGCAACTGGTCATAAATGTTTATCAATATTTTATAACAACTTATACTAATCAAGGCTGGTTTTGTCTGTAAGATGGTATCTAGGGTTACTATAGTCTTAAATCACACTATTAACCATGGCTGGAGGCAGTTGATGGCGGGTGATTTCAATTATTTTTCCCAAAACACAAATACCCCCTCATATTTTTGACATTAAAAAATAACCCTGTTAAGGTATTTATGTTAGCGGATTTATTCGCCAAAATATCCACCAATCGCTAATCAAGGAGCGGAAAATGGGAAGTATATCAAGGGGTCGGAAAAGAGCCACTACTGCCAATGTAATCAAAGCCAAGGCCAGAAAAGAGAGGAATCGCGGGGAGAAAAGAGCTGAATTACAAACAGCAGCGGCAGCCCTGGGTGTTTCTACTTTTGAACTGCAAAGGCAGAGAAATGCTCAGGCTGTCATTGAAAGAGAAACAGCCATCCGGCACGGAAAGACAGTGACAATCGAGGCTTCTTATAGTCGCTACTAACCCGGCCGGTAAGTTGGTCATGTTTCATGAACGGACTTTGAATCACAAATTAAGTCCACGCATTTTTTATCATTGATCTACATCAAGAGGGCTCTCGCACGGGAGTCCTCTTATTGTTTTTACAAAAATAAAAACACCTCCGCAAGGGAGATATTTTTATGGCCCGCCCCTGCCCGACATGCTACGCAAGTCAAAGCAGGCGGGCGCAACGCCTGAGCAAGCTCAGTCTTGCGATGGCGGGCGAGTAGGCTAAATATTTTGGTTTAATTATTTGGTTAAACAAAAAACACCCAATTAACATTAAGTGCTTTTTGTTGGGGTGGCTACTGGGAATCGAACCCAGATCAGTGGTACCACAAACCACTGTGTTAACCATTACACCATAGCCACCATAAATAAATTTTCAAACTGGCCGTAGGCCACGAGCGAAGTCGAGTGGTATCCTCGAAAGGAGTCGAACCTTTATCCGTAGCTTAGAAGGCTACTGTTCTATCCGTTGAACTACGAGGACGTCAGGTAATAAGGACTCCCGTTCCCTGCCTGCCGGCAGGCAGGTATCCATTGAACTACAGGGACTTCAAGGGAAACTTTGATTAAAATAACAATTTTTATAACAAAAGTCAATGATTTTTATTAAAAATTTTGGTAATAGCCTTTAAATAAAGACAAACCGCCAAGCTGAGCCTGGCGGAATGTGAAAACAACTTGGTGATGGGTAAGGTCAGACTAATGATTCAGTCTGTTTTTATGATAACGGCAGCGAGAGTGTCTGGATCGACTGGAGCGCCCTTGAGCAGGTGCCCCAGAACCGTGAGGGTGTCGCCATTGCTGAGAGTAACTCGTGACAGCTCCAGCCAAGTGGTTTGCTGAACTGGCTTTTTGCTGGCGGCATCGCCGGCCATCCAGCCGAAAACCGCAGTGGCTCCCCAAATCACCGGGTTAGTTCGTTTGAGGTAATAACCCAGAGCAGCACCGGCGGCGGCACCGGCAACCTTACTGCTGGTGGAACCTTTATAGACCACATTTTTTTGTTCCACCTGGATCCATTGGGATTTGGTGATGGTGACCACCGAAGGATCAGGCGGCGGAACAATCTTTTTGGGATGCTGCTGACCCAAGGCCGGCAAGACTGTCAGTAGGCAGATGCTGGCCAGCAGAATTAATTTTAACTTCACGGAATCTCCGGATATGGTTTATTTTTGATTGGAAACTTGAACCGTAGGAAATAAGTTACTAGAAATAGTAAGTTTTGTCAAGGCGAGGCATTTAAAAATTGGTCAATTATCTTATTTTTCGTTAAGATATTGGTAAGTATGGAATCAAAAACATCAGAATTAATATTTGGTTTGTCCGAAAAAAATGACGGCATCATGAAATTGGTTGGTGAACACGCGGCCGAAGCTTTAATTAATCGTCGGAATTTTTTTGCAACTAAAAATATTGAGTTGGGTAGAATTGTTGATGCCGGATTAATTCATGGTAAAACAGTGGCTCTGGTGGACGAGGTCCAGGCCGGCCAAAGACTAGAAGCTACCGATGGTCTGATCACGGACACGCCAAATCTATTTTTAACCATTACCGTAGCTGACTGTTTGCCAATTTATTTTTTTGATCCAATAAAAAAAGTTATCGGCCTGGCTCATGCCGGTTGGCGCGGTGTATTATTGAATATTGCCGCCGTCATGGTTGATAAGTTGGTTGGTAATTTTCAATCTCAACCTCAAGATCTTTTAGTGACCATTGGTCCACATTTGCGCTCTTGCCATTTTATTGTCCAGCCGGATGTGGCCGATCAATTTTTTCAATATCAAAAGTTTATTAAAACTACTTCTGCTGGCCAGGCGATTGATTTGGCCGGTATTGTGGCTCAACAGTTGGAGAGTAGCGGCGTGTTGGTGGGCAATATAACAGTGAGTCTGGCCTGCACCTATGATGAACAGGAAAAATATTTTTCTTTTCGGCGCGATAAGCCGGCCGAAGTAGAGGCTGCGGTAGCTTACACAGGGCTATTGTCTTAATTTTATGATTATTGAATTGGATTTATATAAATTTTTACATTCGCCGTCGGTTTATGTGGCAGCAATGTATTTAGCCGTTAATCTTTTTGCGCTGGTGGCCATGTATCGGGATAAGCGCAAAGCCATTAATGATGAGCGGCGCATCCCGGAAGTTAAGTTGCTGTTTTGGGCCATTGCTTTTGGCGCCTTGGGCGTGCTTTTGGGCATGTGGTGGTTTAGGCACAAGATAAACGCATGGTATTTTTATTTGGGCGTGCCCTTGGCTTTGGTAGAGAATGTTATTGTTTTGAAGGCTTTGGGCTTTTAACTTTTTCCACTTGACCTAGTTTTTTAATGGCGTTAAGCTTTTTGTATTACATCAGCGTGTTACGCTGGTGTGCTGTCCGGCAGGAGCACCTTTGCCCCTCGTCAGGATAATTATTCAAACTGCTTTTTTAAGGAGATCGCACCATGGGCCACCCAATTCGTGGTTCCACTCGTCAGCCGAATTCGTCCGTTAACGCTGTCAATCGCATCACCGGGCGTCGAAGAGCAGGGCCGGTCGTCTCGATCTAAAAGCCGCGGGTCGTAGTAGCGCCGTTCTACTTAGAGTGAATAACTCAAAACGGCAATCACTGCAATAGTGTAACAGCAAAAATTTGATAGCTTTGGTCTTCTTCCAAAAGCTGCTTACATTATTACACACGTCTCGTGAGGGGCCGGACCTAGTTCGGCCCCCCTATTTTTTAATTAAAATAATGGTATTGACATACTTTATTTATTGTGGTATGGTGCATTGTTTAGCTGAAATGTCCTTCGTCATATTCAAGAATAAAATCCATCCAGGGGGTAAAAATGCAAAAATTTTTCGGCATACTCATCATCGGGATCATTCTGGTTATCAGCGTGGTGGCGAAAATTCGTTACTTCTTCTTCAACGAGCCGGAGCTGGACACGTTGACGTTATTGGCTTTAGGTGCAGGTGTCGCGTTTTTGATTGCGGCCATGCTCAAAGGAGTTCCTAAGGCAATCGCTGAAGCTACTGGCGCGGGTTTGGTCATGGCCTTTAGCCACAAAGTTGGGGTTCCTTTGGTCTTCAACACAGTGGCGGCCATAGTTTGTTTAGTGGTGGCCGGAGGTTTTGAGCTGATGCGTTCCAGGAACAAAGGCAGATCGAAATCAGAAAGGATTGCTAATTGGTTGTCTTATGCGGCCAGAGGTTCGGCGGTTCTTTCGTTTGCTCCAATCAGCATTGGCATCCTGTTGGTTTCTTTTTTCAAATTCTAGGGGGCGGACCAGGTGGT
>JAPLWL010000035.1:5934-31950 GCA_026396635.1 Candidatus Komeilibacteria bacterium
TTAACCCTTGGAAGAGTCATGAAAAGTTACGATTGTAGTAGTTATCGTCGGCTGATTGATATCATTGCCGCTGGTAATCCCGATGACCGCAGTTCTGGTTCGGTTGTGGCGCTGGTTCGGCTTTGGGACGGCCGAGTTGTCAGGGGTAGTTACTATGAAGGGTCAAAAAAAGCTGATGTGGAAACTCCCGAGGCCATCTTCATTGATTCCACTCCTCTGCACTCCTTCATTGAGGCTTTGCTCCAGTCGGGCACATCATTCGTGGTCATGATGGGCTCGAGCGATGACACCTGCTGCTTGGAATGGACCATCTCCGGATCATAGGCGGTGATGCACAGAATCAAAACTCACGCGGTTGACACGAAAGTCTCAGAGGGCGAACAATGCAGTTCGCCTCTCAAAAAGAAACAAAGGAGTCGGAATGTTACAGAAGACGCTGGTCATCATCAAGCCTGATGCGGTAATGAAGGATGTGGCGACCGAAATCATTGACCGCTACCTTGCAAAAGGATTGACCCTTCTTGAGAGAAAAGATCTTTCCATGACTCTGCAAAGGGCGAAAGAGTTTTACAGCGAGCACGCGGGAAAATTCTTTTTCGAAGGTTTGGTTTTGGCTATGACCAGTTGGCCCGTAGTCGCCTTATTGTTAGAAGGCGAAGAAGCAGTGGCGATGGTCAGGGAACTCAACGGGGCCACAATTCCAGCCGAGGCTTTGCCGGGCACTATCCGGCATGATTTTCGGTCAGCCGGCGGGCCGTTCAATACAGTTCATGGCTCTGATTCATTGGTCTCGGCAGCTCGAGAAATTGCCTTGATCTTTGGGATGGAGCAATAAGAAGCGTGATAAATCAATCACGAAACTCATGGGGCGAACAATGCGGTTCGCCCTTTAAAATTGCTAAATTATTTTTTTAATCTTTAGCTAGTTCGTTTCTAATAATAATATCGGCAAATTGGCGTTGATCAGCTGAAGCTAATTTGTCTGGCCGGTAAATTAAAATGTATAAATCAATTTTGGTGTCAGGCAGTCCAGCTGGAGTAGTTATTTCTTGCAACCGTCGGTCATTAGATTCTCTAAAAGATAACTGTTTGTCTTGGGGTAAAGAAAGAATTCCCACGGCACCCAAAATTACCAGGCATTTAGATGAGCCTCGATTTTTTTGCTGAAAGGCCAATTCAGACGAGTCTGGGTGATGGGCTTCAAAAATAGTTAAATCTGAGGCTGATAGAACCGGAACCCCTTGTCTTATAAAGTTCATTTCCAATTTTGTACTTAAATCAGTTTTGCCAACATTGGTATCGTCTTTGGCTGGTCCGCCAATGGCTACAACCACGTTATCTTGAGTGGTAAATAGCTCATTGATTTTTTCAATAATTTTTTTTAAACCATCTTCAAATAAAAATTCTTTTTTATCTAAGATTTCAACTAATTTTTCTTTCATATGATTATTTTCTATATTGTAATCTTTGAATAAATAAAAGTAGCCACATGGTGCCGGTTAGAGCAGAAACAATGGCGGAAAAATATAAATGTAAGCTATAAAAAGTAAAGACAAAAGCATAGAGGAAGATGACGGTGGGTATGGAAGTTTGATATTTAATGGGCCCAGTTTTTTCTTTAAAGCCGTGGTAGACTTGAGGGATCAGGGAAATAGAAAAAACCAAGTTGCCAATGGTAATAATAATGTCTTGCCAATTCATAGATTTGTTAGTTTATAATAACCATTTATCAAGAAAATTTTTGATATCTTGATTTTTTGCCCATTGTTGAGTCATCAGCTTAAACATTTTTTCACAACCAGGATAGGGCCTACTTTTTTCTTTGGTGCTAATTATGTTTTTGTAAGGTGGCCAGTTTTCAATCACGTTATTAAAAGTTTCCGAAACTTGCCAGATATACTTTGGATTTTTGCCTGGCAGTTTTTTATTTTCATTAAGGCCGTAGTTCCTTTTAATGTAATCAAAGAAAATAAAATGTAACATTTCATGGGCAATAACTCTAACTGGATTAAATTTATTTTTTGAAAAAGGAAAGTAAAAAAACTTTTTTTCCACATTTCTTGGAAACATAAAGTAAATAGAAGTGTAGCCAAAATATTGGCCTTTTGGCCAAGGATGTCCTTTGAAAATAGTATTAGTCAGGCTATAAAATTTATTTTCAATCTTTGCCCAGAGTTTTTTTGTTTCACTAACACCTTTTAAAATATCTTTTTTATTTAGTTTATAGATCTGCTTGGTATATTCGGCAATAATTTTATTTTTTTCCAAAATGGAAAATTTTTTACTGAGTATGTATTGGAAGTTCTGAGGCAAGAACCAACTAACAAATTCGCTGGTTTTAACAAACCATTGGGCGTTTTCAATATCAGTTTGTACGTTTACGGCAAGTTTTAAGTTAGGTTTCATAGTAAATCAAATAAAATTATTTTTTAGTTACTTTTTCCATGAAACTTTTTGTAAGTTTCTTTTAATTGTTCATTGGTAACGTGAGTATAAATCTGGGTAGTAGTAATAGAAGCATGGCCCAGCATGGTTTGAACTGATCTAATATCAGCGCCATTACGGAGTAAATCCGTGGCATAGCTGTGGCGTAAAGTGTGCGGGGTTACGTGCTTGGTTAGGCCAGCCACCCGGGTATATTTTTCAATTAGTCTTTGAATAGAACGGGGAGTAAGGTTAGAAACCAATTGTTGTTCTTGTTTTTTTTCGCGGGATTTTTGAGCGCGATCATGGCCTACAAACAAAGCCGGATTTAGATCTTTACGCTTGGCCAGATATTGTTTAACTGCATATTTAGCCTGATCAGATAAAAAGACCATTCTTGGTTTATCGCCTTTGCCACGCACGGTAAATTCATCTTTGGCTAAATTAATGCTGTTTTGATTTAAGTTGGCTAATTCGGACACACGGAGTCCTGTAGAAAATAATGTTTCTAAGATGGCTTTATCCCGCAGTTGGATTATTTCTGGCTGCTGAGTTTTAAAGGGCGCACCTAAAATCCGATCTAAATCAGAGCCCTCCAAAAAATCTACCACTCGTTCACCAACTTTGGCTAATTCAATTTTTTCCGAAGCTAAAGTTTTAACATCGTGCTTGGCTAAATATTTTAAGAAGCTGCGCAAGGCAATCAGGTGGTAGTTTTGGGTAGATTTTTTTAAAGTTTTATTTTGCCAAACCAAGCGATTTAAAAACAAGCGGAAGTTTCTGACGATTTCTAAAGTAATGTCTTCTGGTTTAGTTAGCTTTGACCAATGGATAAACCGACGCAAATAAAAATCATAATTACGAACAGTGAGTTGAGAGCGTCCTTTTTCAATTTCTAGGTATTCCAAAAAGTGACGCAAGTACATTAAAATTTTATTTTCAGTAGGCATTTATTTTATTTTTTTAAATGGTTGAAATGGGCGTAATTCTTGAGGCGTTTCTTTTTTGGTTAAATGCAGACGTAATTCTCTGGCAATTTGTTGAGTAGCTTCTCCCAGGGAAACATCGTTGTTAATGGTGATGTCGGCCTGTTCTATAATCTGCTGCAGACCAATTCGTTTTTTCCAGCCATCAATCCAAATTAATTCTTCTTTGGCAGCTTCTAGTTCCTGGCCCAAACGGCCGCCCATCCGCTGTTCGCGTAGAGTTTTATCGGCTGTAACATTGATAATAACAATTTCGGCCTGTGGTAATTCGGCGCGGATCATTTTTAATAGTTCTGGATCATAGGAGCCGTCAATAATTAAGCTGATGCCGCCATGATTTTTTATAGCGTTAATAGTTTCTTGGTTGACGGCTTTTAAGATTGGTTCGGCTGAGCCAACGGCTTTAAGCCACTCGCGGCCGCGATTAAAGCCGTTTTGTTGGGCCAATTGATGAATAATTTCTCGTTCGCCGATAATTGGCAGATGCAAGCCTTGGGCCAGCCGTTTGGCAATAGTGGATTTGCCCACTGCGGATGGGCCGGTAAAAATAAAGATTCTCATATAGTGATTAAGATTTTTTTAGAGTTTGGAGAACTGCTTTGAGGCCAGGAAATAATTTGGTTGGCAAGCGGTTAAGGGCAAACCATTGCCGGGCAACGTGTTCGGAACTGAGTTTAGTTAGACCACTAGTTTTGATTAAAAAAACAATTCTGAGCAAGTGAAAGCGTTGTTGCTGCGAATGGAGAATGGTGCTCTGGACTAAAAATAGTTGATGTTTTTTTAACTGGCAATGTAATTCTTCTTTTAATTCCCTAATGAGTGCTTTTAAGGGTTGTTCGCCAAAATTAATTTTGCCCTCCGGTAATTGCCACAAGCCGCGGAAACTTTTATTGTTTTGGCTCCTTTGCAGCAACAGCACTTGGCCTTGTTGGTTGCAAATCAGGGCGCTGGCCAAAATAATAAAGTTTTTATTAAGCGGAGAGTTCATAATCTTTTTTTAAGACAGCGGTTAATTTTTTAAGATTGATAACCAGAGAGTTCATTTTGGGCCAAGTTGGTTTTAGAAAAGTTTGGCTGAGTCTTATTTGTTGATCAATGATTTGCCAGGATTTTTTGTAGGGGTAGCCTTCTAGGATAGGGAAGGAATGGTAGCCCAACTTTTCATCTTGATCGGCTTCTCGGATATCATCAATAAGTTGAAGAATTAATGCGTAACTTTTGGCAAATTTAGCAATCTGAGGCTTAAGCGCGGGCTGCTTGGCCAAAACCAAGGCTGGATATAAGCCAATTTCCATCAAGACAACGCCGTCTCTGACCCCGTCTTGATAGGCTAAAAAGTTTTTAGGTTTTTTGTCCCAGGTTTTTTCAACTCGCCATTGTTGCCAGTAATGGTTTTGGTTGACCAGAGAACTGATTAGGTCAGCCAGCTGTAGTCGCCGGTTTTTGATTAATAATTGGATGCCTTCCAAGGCCGCTAAATTGCCGGCATAAATTAGGGCTGCCAAATCAGCTTGTTGGCCCGGGGTTTCATCCACAGCATCATCGTGCGCGGAAATTTGTAAACAAGTTAGACCAATAGCGGTTAAGACCTCTGGTGGGCAAGGGCACCTTAGGTCGGCAGTTAAATAATCGCATAGGGCCATTGGGCCAATAGTTAGTAGTTTGAGTGGTAGGGTAGCAAAAACTTTACTCAAATGTTGATTGGGGTATTTTTTGGTTAGGTAATTTTGTTGCCTTTTTAATAAAGCGGCGTAGGCAGAAGTTTTTCCTAGAAAATTATTTAGTAATTTGGAAGATGATTTTTTTTTGTTGGATTTTGAATGTTTCATACTGAGTTTATATTATTTGTAGAGACGCGAGATTCCAAATCAAGTCCGCCTGCCGGTAGGTAGGCTTGTTTCAGGATCTTAATTTATTTGTTGATGATGGATACTTGCTTGCCTGCCCGCAACGCCAAGCGTAGCTTTGGCGGGCGCGGCGCAGGGATGCTTATAGGCCATTGGCCTATAAGCATTTTACGACACAATGGGTAAGCAGACAATAGTAATAAATGGGGAATTGCCTATCCGTAGGCCCTTGATTAACCTGCCTGCCGGTAGGCAGGTCAAGGACCTACGGATAGGATTGACACTATCTTGCGAAAAGCTATAATACGCGGTTAAATTAATAGTAGTTCTTTTTTACTATAAAGATAAATAGACGTTTTGTGGGTGGTAATTTGACCATGCGGTTAGGTGGTTGAATCACCATTCACAAATTGTTAGCTTGATCACCGGCCTTTTTATCAAACAACTCAGCGGCTTTAGTGAATGGCACAAAAGTAAATCTCCTGAACCAGTAATGGAGGTCTCTTGATGACGAGGATTTCTCGCCTGATTTTACTGGTGGTTTTGGCACTGCTCCTCCAGGGCTTTGTCTTGGCCACGCCGCTTCTCGCTATCCCGGTTTCGGTTACTCCGAGCCTGGATGAACAGTGGGCCCAGACTGCCGAATGGCAGGTATGCTGGGCCCTAGGTTGGATTGAAGATGAATCGGTAATGGATTTGGAACAACTGGCATCCATTGTGGTGCCGTTGCCAACTCCGGGGCCGATGCCACTGCCTGATTATTGGATTAAACCGGCACCGCTTTCGCTGCTCCCGCCGGGCTTAAGCCAAGTGGCACTGGTTGGTTCGTTGGATCCTGGCCGTCGGTTTACTGTCAGCCAGAATTTTGCTTTTTCGTGGCAACGCTCGCCTGGCAGAAGCCGATGGCTCCCGGTAATTCGTTCCTTGGGCTGATCCTTCGGGTCTCTGGACTGAAATAGTAGGCGATCTTTGACGGCGGGGGTGGAATGGAGTCTCCTTGGTTTGGGTGAACTGTCGCGGTTCAACCATCTCCGCCGTCGGAATTTTTATCTTTTAGTATTTGTTCTTTTTTCAAGCATTTTGGGCCCTTTGTTTGGGCCCTTGTTTTTTTGACAAAAAAAGGCTTTTATGCTAGGCTCTTAGTAATTAATTAGTAGTTTAGCTTGGCAATATGTCCAGTCCAGACGATTCGCTACGCTAAACCGAAAGACCCGCCTGCGTCGCACCCTGCGAAGCATTGCGGGCAGGAAGGAACAAAATATGTTGGACAAAAAAAAGAAAGATAAGTTAATAGCGCAATTTAAGAAAAAAGTTAATTTGCGCAAAAAATTGTTGCGTTATTTGGAAAAAGAAAACTTGGCTTCGTTTGAAAAATTAGTAGCTAAATTAAAAATTAAAATTAGCCGTCGAAAAGATTTGTTGGAGTTGGAAGAAGAGATTCTACCAGCGGCCGAAGAAGCTGAGGAAGAAGATAAAAAATAATTATGATTAAACACCCGGAACAGCGCGTAGGAGTTTTTGTGGATGTTCAGAACATGTATCATTCGGCTAGGAATTTGTATAATAATTCTCGGGTGAACTTTAAAGAATTACTAAAAACGGCGGTAGCTGGTCGGAAATTGGTTTCCGCTACCGCCTATGTGATTAAGTCAGAAAGTAAAGAAGAAACTGGTTTTTTTGAAGCTCTGGACAGCCAGGGCTTTAAAGTTAAGATGAAAGATTTGCAAACCTTTTCTTCGGGGGCCAAAAAGGCGGACTGGGACGTAGGTTTAGCTGTTGATATTATTAAAATCGCCCCTAAGCTGGATGTGGTAGTGTTGGTTTCTGGTGATGGTGATTTTACGCCGTTGGCCGAATATCTGCAGAATCATGGCATGCAAGTAGAAGTGGTGGCTTTTGGCAAAACCACTTCTCATATGATTATTGAACAGGCTGATGATTTTATTGATCTTTCAGAAAATCCGCGTAAATTTTTAATTCGTAAATATCAGTAAACAAGCAATTAGGAGTTGTATTGGGGTTAGTTGATAGTTTGAAAGTCTTGCAAGACAGTGTACATTAATCTGTCTGGCGGGAGATTCAAATTATCGCTCCAAACTCCTTGGCTCCCGGTTGTTTTAAGAAAGGAGTTTTTATGTTTAATATTAAGAATTTTTCCTTAGACTGGGCCGGTAAAGCCCTGACTGTGGAAATTGGCCATTTGGCCGGGCAAGCTCATGGCTCTTGCCGTGTCCGCTACGGCGAGACCGAAGTTTTAGCCACAGTTGTTTTAGGTAAAACTGCTCGAGATGGAGTGGATTATTTTCCATTACTCGTAGATTATGAAGAACGGCTGTATGCCGCCGGTAAAATTAAAGGCTCGCGTTGGATTAAGCGGGAAGGCCGGGCCACTGATGAAGCGGTTTTAACCGCTAGAGTTATTGATCGGTCAATTCGGCCATTATTCAAAGAAACCGAGCGCAAAGACGTTCAAGTGATGGTGACGGTTTTGTCCGTGGACGGCGTTAATGATCCGGATGTAGTGTCTTTATTTGCTGCTTCTTTAGCTTTAATGATTTCGCCGCTACCTTGGAATGGTCCAATTGCCGCGGTTAGATTAGGCCGGATTAATGGTGAGTGGGTGATAAATGGTACTTATGAAGCTCGCGAAAAGTCTGACTTTGATTTGATTGTGGCTGGCACCAAGAATGATGTGGTCATGATTGAAGCCGGTTGTAATGAAATGCCGGAGGCGGTCATGGCCGAAGCTATTGTCTTTGCTCAAAAACAATTGGTTAAGCCAATTCAGTTTATTGAAGAAATTCAAAAAGAAGTTGGCGTTGGTAAAATTATCAGCGCTGAAGTTGAAGATGAAGCCGCCAAACAGTTGGTGACCTCTAAAGTCAAGAACTTTTTAGCCGGTAAAATAGATAATATCTTTGTGCCGTCTAAAGTGGAGCATCATAATTTGGTTGATGAATTAAGAAGCCAATTGGATGAACTATTAAAGGCGGATAATGAAGTTTCTAAAGAAGTCAGGGCTTTGGGTTTAACAATTTTTGATCAAGAATTAGAAGTAGCGGCCCGGGATTTGGTTTTAAATAAAAAAATCCGGGTAGATGGCCGGAAAATTGATCAAATTAGGGAAATTACTTGTGAAGTTAGTCCATTGGTTAGAACTCACGGCAGCGCTTTGTTTACCCGCGGTGAGACGCAGGTCTTGTCGGTGGTTACTTTGGGTGCGCCGGGTGATGAACAGTATTTGGATGGCATGGAAGAAGAAGGTAAAAAACGTTACATGCACCATTATAATTTTCCGGGCTTTGCTACGGGGGAAGTTAAACCATCTCGCGGCCCGGGCCGGCGGGAAATTGGTCACGGTGCTTTAGCCGAAAAAGCCTTGTTGCCGGTCTTGCCTAAGAAAGAGGACTTTCCTTATACTATTCGGGTAGTTTCTGAAGTGCTGAGCTCTAACGGTTCCTCTTCTCAAGCTTCTATTTGCGGTTCAAGCTTATCTTTAATGGATGCTGGCGTGCCGATTTCTAATCCAGTGGCCGGCATTGCCATGGGCTTGATTACTAATCCTAATGATAAGAATCAGTATGAAATTTTAACTGATATTCAGGGTTTAGAAGATCATTCTGGCGATATGGACTTTAAGGTTGGTGGAACTACCACTGGTATTACGGCTATTCAGCTGGATATTAAACTGGGTGGCATCAGCTTGGCAGTAGTTAAAGAAACCTTGGATCGCGCGCGGACGGCCCGGTTAAGCATTTTGGACAAAATGAAAGCCGCTATTGCGGCGCCCAGAGCTGAATTGTCTCAATATGCTCCTAGAATCTTAACCATTCAAATTGATCCGGATAAAATCCGTGATGTTATTGGTTCGGGCGGTAAGATTATTAATAAAATTATTGAAGAAACCGGTTCGCAAATTGATATTGAGCAAAGTGGCTTGGTCTTTATTACTGCCACCAGCGCCGAAGGCGGCGAAAAAGCTCTGGAATGGATTAAGCAGCTTACCCATGAAGTTACTCCAGGTGAAGAATACGAAGGCCCGGTCACGCAGATTATCAAAGATCGCAATAGTGGCGAAGAAATCGGCGCGGTCGTTGAATTATTGCCGGGCCGAGATGGCATGATTCATATTTCTAATTTAGCTTGGGAACGGGTAGGCAGGGTTACCGACATTCTTAATGTGGGCGATACGGTTAAGGTAAAAGTTATTGATGTTGATAAGGAAAAAAACCGGATTAGTTTGTCTAGAAAAGTATTATTGCCTAAACCAGAGGGCTTTCAAGAAGATGATCATAGAAGTTTTGGTCCACGTCGGCCAATGGGTGGTCCAAGACCGTCTGGACCTAGATCAGGCGGCTTTGGCGCTCGTCCGCCACGCCGGGAATTCTAGAAAATAGCCAATTAAGCTAAAAATAATAACCGCCGAGTCAGTTAAGACTCGGCGGCTTTGTTTCTGTCGGAGATTCCTGAGGAATTTCCGTGAGTAGAAGCCAGCATCTGACTTCTTATGGCAACAACTCAATCCAGAAAGCCACAAAGCGGTTTTGTTTAAAACGCTGCCGCCACCTCGGGGTTTTTGGTTGGTTGGTAATAGTTGGCCAGGGTTGGTTGGCAGGATCGGCAAAGAATTTTTCATCTGATTCTTGCCATAATCGAGCTTGCCAGCCGCGCCAGCGAATTTGGTTGCGTTTGATCGGAAACCAAGATAGGTAGCCGACTAGGATGGTATCATTTTTTGCCGGTGGGTTTCCTTCCCAGCCAGCCAGGGTCACGGTAATAGTGATGGTTATTTTTAGTTGAGTAGTAGCCAGAACCTGGTTAGGATCTGCCACTAACCCTACTTTAATAAACATGTAGTCATCATTATCATCGGAATGGCCAAAGCCGGTAATGGAACCTTTGATGAAAATCGGCAGGCGCTCCGTTGGTGGTGGAGCTGTTGCCAGGGCAGACAAGGTTTCTCCTGAAGGTATGGAAGTTGGATTATGACCGATGTGCCATTGTGTGTATTCTGATGGGTCGCGGTTGATTGAACTGGACTCAAAAGAGCAGAGTATTACAATTTATATATTGTTTTGATATTTTTGTCAACCCCACGTTGCAATATTTTAAAAAGTATTGAGTTTTTTTGTCTAATATTAGATAAATTATTGTTTTGCAGGTGATATTTAAAAAAACTGTGGATAAGCTGTGAAACTGTGAATAAAATATTTGTTCAAAACTCATCAGTAGTCTAAATGTCGTCTAGTGTTTTAGCTAATTTTAGCCTAAATTAGGTATTGATTTTTATTTTTAGATGTGCTATAATGGATATAGACAGTTAGAAGATGCTCTTTCATATAGAAAGTCTCTTCAGAAAGCTTTTTCTGGCGAGGATTTCACCCACTACTAGTTCGATCATTAGGAATATGACCGACCATATTTCCACAAAAACACAGTTTTTGAGGAAAAACAAAAATAAAAACATAGAAAAAGGCCGCTTATGAATATATACATATAAAACATAAGCGTAACCGCCAAGAACTTTGGTAATGGGTAATATAACGCCGACAGTCGGAAGGCGCCAACATAGTCCTTAGATTCATCATTGTTAATTACTGCTCGTCAGAGCGGTTCTAACAGGGATCTGCGGACCGGGCGCTGTCTATGACCCTCATTTAATATTTTATATAAACGGAGGCGCTAGCAGCGCCCTTTAATGTACCCTTTTTTTATTTAAATAACCGTTTTTTGCTTGATTATAGGGGGTTTTTAAATTTTAAGCCTTGACAGCAACCAATTGTTTGTTATAATCGTTGTATTATTTACCTGACCACTTAGGCTTATGACTCAAGCATTTTCGGAAAGTTTTCTAGCCGAGATGAAAGATAATTTGTTGCAACGTAAAAAACAGTTAGAAGATCAGCTGCTAACTTTTGCTACTCCTGATCCCAAGCAGTCTTCTAATTATAATGCTGAATTTCCTCGCTTTGGCGAAGAAGAGGATGAAAACGCCTCTGAAGTTTCGGCTTTTGAAAATAACTTGACCCTAGAAGGTACCATGGAACAGTCTTTAGAGATGATTAATCGGGCCTTGCAAAAAGTAGAAGCCGGAGAATTTGGTTTATGTGAAAAATGCAATCAGCCCATTTCCCAAGAACGTTTACGGGTTTTTCCAACCGCCACTAAATGTGCGGCTAACCAGGGCTGCCAAAAAGTTGCCAATTAGTTTTTAGGTATGAATAAAAAAAGACTGGGTGGGCTTTTGGTCGGCCTGGTTTTTTTGTTAGATAGATTATTTAAGGTGCTTAGTTGGCAAGGGGCTGGTAGCTGGTTGGGATTGAATTTAAAATTAAATTTTAAGATGATTTCTGGGTTGTTTTTTGGGCCAGTAATTAGTTTAGTTTTGTCGGCTTTAATTATTGTAGTTTTAGTTTATTGTTTTTGGCGGTATCGGGCGGAACAAGGTTGGTTGGGCTGGTTGATTGCTGGCGCTTTCAGTAATGCGGTTGATCGGCTGTGGTATGGCGGAGTTATTGATTATTGGAGTCCTCGGCTCTGGCCCTGGGTTTTTAATTTAGCCGATTTAATGATTATTGGTAGTTTATTTTGGTATTTGGGCAAAACTTATCTTGCCAGCCGGCCAAAGATTAGCTAAAATAGCCTCAGGTGGTATAAAAAAAGAGTCTCCTTAAACAGGAGTTTTTTGTTTTTATTAATAAATTAAGATTATTATGCCAATTGTTACGGCTGCTTTAACCGGTTTAGAGGTTCAGCCAGTCACCGTAGAGGCTGTGGTTATTTTTGGCTTGCCGAAATTTACCGTGGTAGGCCTAGCGGATACGGCGGTTCAAGAAGCTAAAGAGCGGGTGCATAGTGCTTTAAAAAACAGCGGTTTTATTTTTCCTCGTCATAAAATTATTATTAATTTGGCCCCGGCCAGCTTAAAAAAAGTGGGCTCCTGGTATGATTTGGCCATGGCTTTAAGCTTGGTGGCTACTGATTTAACTTGGCAGCTTAGCACGGCTCAAAGCTTGTTTTTGGGTGAATTAAGTTTAACCGGAGAAGTTAGGCCAATAAGCGGAGTTTTGGCTATTTTGTTGCAAGCAAAAAAATTTGGTTGGAAATTTATTTATGTGCCCCAGGCTAATGCGGCCGAAGCCTCTTTAGTTAAGGGTTTGATTGTTTATCCAGTGGCTAGTTTGCGACAATTAGTTGACCATTTAAGTGGCCACCAAAAAATCAAACCATTTAAAAGTTTTAAGACCCAAGTAAAACCAGTTTCTTTTGAAGTTGATCTGGCAGAAATTAAAGGCCAGGCCGTGGCTAAGCGGGCTTTGGAAATTGCCGCCGCCGGTGGACATAATTTGTTGTTTTGCGGTCCGCCGGGCTGCGGTAAAACTATGTTAGCTAGAGCCCTGCCTTCCATTTTGCCGCCCTTGGCTGAAGAAGAATCATTAATAGTTAGTGCTTTATATAGTTTGAGCGGCTTGTTGGCTGGTGGCCAATTGCTGGTTAATCGGCCGTTTCGTTCGCCTCATCATACGGCCTCGGCCGTGGCTTTAACCGGCGGCGGTTCGCATCCGCGACCCGGAGAAATAACCTTAGCTCATTTAGGAGTTTTATTTTTAGATGAATTGCCGGAATTTTCCAGAATTGTTTTAGAAAATTTACGCCAACCCTTGGAAAGTGGGCAAGTGACTATTGCCCGGGCTTCAGGTAGTGTTACTTATCCGGCTACCGTGATGTTGGCGGCAGCCATGAATCCTTGTCCGTGTGGTTTTTTAGGTGATCAAAATAAAGTTTGTAGTTGTACGCCCACCCAAGTGCAGTGGTATCAAAAAAAGATTTCCGGGCCGCTTTTGGATCGGATTGATTTGCAAGTTAGTTTAAGTCGAGTTAAGCCCGAGGAATTATTTCAAGGCGCCGTGGCTGAAACTTCGGCGCAAGTTAGGGAGCGGGTAAGAGCTGCCAGATTAAGACAATTAGCCCGAGTTAAAATTTCCGGGGTTATGACTAATAGTCAATTATCTCCTAAGTCGCTCAATTCTTTGTGTCAATTATCACTCCTGGCCAAGGAATTGTTAGAAAAAATTGTTTGGCAAAAACAGCTGTCGGCTCGGGGTTATTTTCGGCTGTTAAAAGTTGCTCAAACCATTGCTGATTTGGCCGCTGCCAACCAGATTGAGGCTGACCATTTGGCCGAAGCTTGGCAATTTCGACAAGGTTAAATTTTGATTGATTGATTTTAGTCTAAAATTGTTGCATAATAGAGGTGATGAAAACGCATTGGTTCGTTATTTTAATTGTTGGTTTGTTAGTTGGACCAAATTTTTCTTTGGCCTCAACCGATTTTTATTTTACCAATTTACGGGTGATGGCTAACAGCCGGAGTGCTACGATTATTTGGAGTGTTAATCAGCCAGCCACCGGCGTGGTTTCTTTTGGTCTCACTAATAGTTATGGTAATTGGATTCAAGATACTCGGTTTGAAAATTACCACGAAACTTTATTGGTGGGTCTTAAACCAAATAGTGTTTATCATTTTTCTATTCAGTCTAGAAGTTCTCAAGGCGCCGCAGTTGTTTCGGATGATTATCAATTTACTACTAAAAATGGCAATGACGGCGTGCCGCCGGAAATTAGTAAGGTTCGGGTTAGTTTTATTACTGCTAATAGCATTACCGTTACTTGGGAGACTGATGAGGAATCTAATTCAACGGTTTATTTTGACACGCAGGACGGTAATTTGCGCAGTAGTCGCTCTGATGGTCGTCAGCTGACCAAACATGATATTACCGTTAATGGTTTAAAAACCGCTACCCGTTATTTTTTCCAAGTTGGTTCTAAAGATGCCAGTGGCATTGAACGCCGGTCTGGTAGTTATATTGCCACCACGGCTTTTGGCAATGATCAATTTGCCACGGATTTACAAATTGTTTCCATTGAGCCATTTAATCGTCAATTGAGTACGGATCCTCATGGGGTAATCTTTTCCATTAATACTAATCGGCCGGTTAGCGGCCGGGTTCGGTACGGCGAAAAAACTAAAAACTATAATGCGGCCCAAGATTTATTATTGCCTCGGACCACGGCCACCCGTATTGAATTAACCAACTTAAAATCCGATACGGTTTATTATTATTATTTAGATTTTACTGATGTTTTGGGCAAGCATTTGGTCTCTCCGGAGTACACCTTTAGAACGCCACCGGTAAATATTTTACGAAGTCCGGGCACTGAAGTTAAAGCGGCTGAAACCAGTCCGGCGGAGGTTGCTGTTTATGCTTATGATCAGCCTAGATTAGCCTTAGCCGAGGAACAGCGCCAAGCTACATCTTTACGGCAAGCTTTAGTTAAATATTTTGGCACCAGAAGAGTCAATCGGATTTCTAAGGTTAATTGGCAGACTTTGGTTAAGGCTTATGTTTACGGAGATTATCCGGTAGTGGCTATTCGCCAAGCAATTAAGTGGGGTGGTTTTACCGTGCACCCGGCTATTCCTTGGTCAATTTGGCAAACCACCACGACTTATAATAATTATATTAATCGTTAATTTTTAATTTAATCCTTTTAATAATTCTTAAGGAGAAGTTTTTTATGAACACCAAAAAGATTTTAATTTATTCTGGAGTGGCAAGTTTAATGGTTGCCAGTTGGGTGAGTTTGGCTCAGCCGGTTCTGGCCGCTAATGTTTTTGCCGAAGAAGAAGCCACTATTAAGACCATTAAAACCATTAGCCCAAGCACGGTGAGCATTGCCGTTTATCAAGAGCTGGGTAGTATTAATTTGGGCACCGGTGAAACCACTAAGAAAAAAGTGGAAATTGGCCAGGGCACTGGTTTTATTGTTTCGGCTGATGGTTTGATTATGACTAACCGCCATGTGGCCGATAAGCCCGGAGAGTTTAAAGTTTTCTTGGCTAATGGCCAAACTTATACGGCCGAGGTGGCGGCGATTGATAAAATTGATGACTTGGCTTTGCTGAAAATTTCTGGTAAGGCTTTGCCGGCAGCCACCTTGGGCGATTCCAGTAAGATTCAGGTTGGTCAAACCGTGATTGCCGTAGGTAATGCCTTGGGTCGATATCAAAATTCCGCTACCAAAGGCATTGTCTCTGGCTTAGGGCGGTTTTTAGATGCTGGCGATGCCACTGGTTTTTCTGAGCGGTTAGAAGACGTTATTCAAACTGACGCCGCTATTAACATTGGTAATTCCGGCGGCCCTTTAGTTAACTTGCGCGGTCAGGTTATTGGCATGAATGTGGCCATTGAAAGCGGTGCTCAGAGCATTGGCTTTGCTATTCCAATTAATGAGGCTAAAAGGATTGTGGAAAGCTATAAAAAGTATGGTAAGATTCGGCGAGCCTTTTTAGGCGTGCGGTACCAAATGATTGAGGCTGGTCTAAAAGAGGAATATGGCCTAACTCAAGATGATGGTGCTTTTGTTTTGGCTGATAGTAAGTCTCCGGATCCGGCCGTGGTAATTGGCAGTCCAGCTAGCCAAATTGGTATTTTGGAAGGTGATGTGATTACAGCTATTAATAATATTAAAATAACCAAGACCACTTCCTTGCGCCGCGCAATTATGAATTTTTGGCCAGGCGAGCAGGTTAATTTAACCTTTAGCCGTAATGGTCAGACCATTGTAACCAAAGTAACTTTAACGGATTACCCTCAATAGAATTTAAAAACCCCGGAAATTGCCATTAATTGTAGAGCCACAAAATTTTGTGGCTCTACTTAGGTTGGCAATTCCGGGGTTTTTTAGGTTAAATTTATTAAGGACTAACTTGGTCTAGCTGTGGGTTGTTCATGAGTCCGGTTTGGCCCCAAGCGTTTGTATTTAATTGAGGCATTTGCGGTTGAGGATTTGAAGGAACCGGCAGAGAAGAGTTGCCAGTTAACTCATCAAATTGGTCTCGAAAATCTTGTTGAATCTGTTGTAGCTCATCTAGGCTGCTGATGATACTTTCCGGATCAAGATTAGGATCTTTAATTCCGGCAATAATTTCATCGCCTTTTTCTTTGGCTTGGTTGTAAAGGCTTTTTAGCTCAGCGGCCTCTAATTTTTTTCGTTCAACTTGTTTTATTTGGCTGGCAGCCTGGTTTAGTTGAAGTTTAAAATTAGATTTAAAAGTGCCTAAATTGCTGATGATTTGAATGGTTTTGTATGGTTGATAGGCTTCTTGAATTTGTTCAAAGAAATCTTGACCAACAGTACTCATTAAATCTTCATCCAAACTGCCACTTTGAATTTTTTGGTTAAGTTCATCGTAAACACTTTTTAATTGAGCTAAATTATTAGTAAAGCTAGCTAGGTGTTGACTAACATCCAATCCCTTCTTACTAAGGTTGGTGGCTAATTTATTAGCTCGGGCTAAATCATTGGTTTGTCTTTTTATTTCCGTCTTCATTTGTTTAAGGATGGAGGGTAGCTGAGATAAGACTTGAAGTTGACCGCGGCTTTCATTAAGAGTTTGCATGACATCGCCAACTTCGCTCATATCAAAATCTTCTAAGTCGGCTCCGGTTTTGGCCGAGTTAATTTTATCAATTAATTCTTGAGCTTTAGCCAGGTTGGCAGTTATTTCCGGAGGAATTGGCAAACCTTGTTTGGTTATTTTGGCAATTTGGGTTTTAAATGTCTTTAAACCGCGTTGCATGTCCAAAGCGCCCCGTTTCATATCTTTAAGTCGTTGAGCTTGTTGCTGGGCGTCTCTGGCTTGTTGGTCTTGTTCATTTTGACCTGGGTTAAAGTTTTGTCCGCCTTGACTCACATTAGGCGAGGCAGGGTTTGGCTGGCCAAAGTTGGCTTGAGAGCAAGGTCCCGGTTGATCCTGTCCATTAATTTGACAAGTTGGCCCAGGTTGATTGGTGGTCCCTGACTGTCTGTTGGGCATATTGGAATTATTTTGTTGCTGGCCTTGCTGATTATTTTGCTGTTGACTGGCCGGCAAACATTTCCACGACATACCTTCGGGACAACTTGGCTGTCCATCTGAGCTTAATCCGGGCCCTGTTGTTTTTCCAGAGCTGTCAACGCAAGTTACCGCAGTGTTATTTTTACACCAATCTGCCCAGGCATTTGGCCCTGGTTGATTTGGCTGGTTTATTGGTCCATTGGAGTTGTTAGGCTGGCCTTGGAAGTTGCCAGGATTCATTTGGTTAGTCTGATTATTCATTAATGGTTGGAGAAGCGGTTGATTGCCAAAATCGGCAGTTTGCGCCCAAATTAGTAGGGGAACCGCAAAAGCCAGCATCGTGGCTACTGAACTAATAACCGCCGTAGCGGCAAAGTGAGGGTAGTAGTTGTGATGAGCTGTTGGTGCGCCGCAATGCGAACATTGCTCGGGCGCGCTTAAGCTATAGGCAAAATCATTGTATTTTTCAAACATATTTGTTTTTGTTTTAGTAAAGTAATAAAAAACTCAAAACCGGCCGGTTTTGAGGGAATAAATGGGTAAAGCTGGGTGGCGTTAGCGTAATCATGCGCCTCGACCTTTTTGTTTTTATCATAAAGATATTAAAAAATAGCCCTATTTAGCTATCTTCTAATACCATTATAGCGTATTTTTAGCACTTTGTCAATACAAATAGCGTGATTAACCCTTAAAAATCTGCTACAATGAAAATATAATTATTAATGTATAATTAAGTATGATTTTTCCTTGGGTTATTATTATTTTGGGTGTTATTTTTTTATTACAGAACCTGAATATTCTGCCGCCGGGTTTTTGGAGTTATTTTTGGCCGATTATTCTTATTGCCATTGGTTTATCAATGCTGAGCAAACGTAGTGGCGGTTGGTGCGGTTGGTGTAGTGATAAAGATACTCGTAAAGACCCAATTGATATTAAAAATTAATTAGACTTTGGCCTTGGTCTGTTGGTTTAGCGGTAGTTTTAGTTAGCTAGGGAAATTTGCTATAATATAGAAGTGTTTATTTATTGCTCTTTCTCCTTTATCTTTTAATTAGAAGGGGGGTGAAAGTATGCAGAACAATATGTTAGCGATGTGGTTGCTGTTGATCGGCGGCATCGTGCATCTGTTGCCCATGGTTTATACCTGGTTGGCTGACTTAACCGGAGGTACGCCGTGGATTCAGATTATTGTTGGTTTAATTTCGGTGATTGTGGCTCTAATGGGTTTATTTAGTGGGAAAAGGGGCGCGATGTAGTTTGAGATAAAATTTTAAAATTAGAAGAGCTCGTCATCTTGTTGGGCGAGTTCTTTTTTTCTGGCCAAACCCTCTGAGTCTTGATTGGTCTTTAATTTTGCCGTATAGTAAAAATTACCTTAAGAATTAATTGGAGAGAGGGAATAATTTATGATTTTAGAACAGCCCTTAATTGGTCAGGCTTTGCCAGAGACAACTTTGGAAATTTTTCAGTTTGAACAAACTAAAAAAGTTAAATTAAGTGATTATCAAGGTAAATGGCTGATCTTGTTTTTCTACCCGGCGGATTTTACCTTTGTTTGTCCAACCGAGTTAGGCGAAATGGCCGATTATTATGAAAAATTTCAAGCCGAAGGCGCCGAAGTCATGAGCGTTAGCGCGGACACGGTGTTTGTTCATAAGGCCTGGCATGATGAATCAAAAGTGATTGGCAAAATAAAGTTTCCCATGGGCGCTGACCCAACTGGCGAATTTTGTCGGGCGCTTGGTACTTATATTCCGGCCGAGGGCTTATCGCTCAGAGGTACTTTTATTGTGGATCCGGACGGGATTATTCAGTCTCAGGAAATTAATAGCAATAATATTGGCCGCTCTGCTGCCGAAACTTTACGTAAGTTGCAGGCGGCTAAGTTTGTCCGCGAAAACGGTGGGGAAGTTTGCCCGGCCAATTGGCACCCGGGCGAGGCCACTCTAAAACCAGGCTTAGACTTAGTCGGCAAAATTTAAAAACTAATCACCCCTTGTCCCGACAAGTCGGGATCGGGCAGGCTATTTACTAATCACTAATCACTAACTATATGAAATGGGAATTACCACAACTAGGCTATGGCTATGACGCCCTAGAGCCATATTTTGATGCCAAGACCATGGAAATTCATCATTCTAAGCATCATCAAACCTATATTGATAAAATGAATGCAATTTTGGAAAAATACCCAGACCTGACCGAAACTCCAGTAGAATTGATGAAAAAATTAGACAGCTTGGTTATGGAAGATGCTGATAAAAAGGCCTTTAAGAATCATGGCGGCGGCTATATTAATCATGCGTTATTTTGGCAAATGCTAAATCCCGCCGGGGAGCGCGACGAAAAATTGGTTGCCGAAATAATTAAAATTTTCGGTTCAATGGATTTGTTTAAAGAAAAATTCAGTCAAACTGCTCTGGGACATTTTGGTTCGGGTT
This sequence comes from Candidatus Komeilibacteria bacterium, assembly GCA_026396635.1. Taxonomy (GTDB): domain Bacteria; phylum Patescibacteriota; class Patescibacteriia; order UBA1558; family JAPLWL01; genus JAPLWL01. The sequence continues at coordinate 25,535 of JAPLWL010000035.1, forward strand.
GGGCTTGGTTAGCGAGAAATGAAAAAAATGAATTGGAAGTTTATTCCACGTCCAATCAAGATTCGCCATTATTGAAAAATCATCAGCCGATTTTGTGTTTAGATGTTTGGGAGCATGCTTATTATTTGAAATATCAAAATCGCCGAGCTGAATTTATTGAGGCTTGGTGGCAGGTATTAAAGCTAATTTAAATTTATTTATAGTGTCTTGATTAACCGGGGTTTAGGGGTGTAGAATAGAGGTAAATTTATGTCTAAAACTGAATCCAAAAAATTAACTGAAGGTGATTGCCTGGAGCATCAAGCTAGAATTGCCATTATTGGCGCTGGCTTGGTTGGTTCTACCATTGCTTTTGCTGTGATGTTAAAGGGTTTGGCTGCCGAACTTATTTTAATTGATGTTAATGAAGCCAGAGAAGAGGGCGAAGTCATGGATTTGGGTGATGGTTTGATTAATGGGCAAATTGGTAATATTTGCCGAGGGGATTTAGCGGATTGTCAGAATGTTGATTTGGTAATTATTACAGCTGGCTTAGGTCAAAAAGTAGGCGAGTCACGATTGGATTTAATTACTAAAAATAAAGCTATTTTAGAAAATATTATTGCTGGCATGGGTAAATTACGGCCAGATACGGTGGTGCTGGTAATTGCCAACCCAGTTGATGTCTTAACCCAGCTAGCAGTTCAATTAATCGATTTGCCGCATGGTCAGGTTTTTGGTTCGGGCACGGCTTTAGATACGGCTCGGTTGCGCCATAATATTGCTAAGAAGCTTGGCGTTAATGTGGCCAATGTTCAGGGGTATGTTTTGGGTGAACATGGTGACTCTGAGTTTGTAGCTTGGGAAACGGTCACGGTTTCCGGAGCGCCAATTGCCGGCTTATTGTCGGCCGGCGAGCAAAAAGAAATTGAAGACAAGACAAGATCGGCAGCTTATGATATTATTCAAAGGAAGTCGGCCACCTATTATGGTATTGCCGCAGTGGCTTCGGAAATTATTGCCGCAATTTTACAGAATAAGGAATTAATTATGCCCGTTTCTACTGAGCCAGGCTCAGCTTATGGTTTATCTGGAGTTAGTTTGGGTGTACCGGCAATTTTGGGCCGTCGGGGCATAGAAAAGATTTGGCCAGTGGCTTTGAATAGTGAGTCGCAAGACAAACTTAAGCATTCGGCTCAAATTTTGCAGGATTTTCTCAAATAATAATAAAAATTACCCAGCCAATTAAGGAATTCTGGGAATAAAAATAAAAATAGTCGTAGTTTTCCACAAGGTAGTAGTTTTGCTAAAATACTACATCTAGTAGTATAATAGTGTCTGAGACCACAAGATGTAGTGTTTGGTTCCAGAAGCTGATTTTTCTGGAAGCTTGAGGAAAACAGCTGTCTGGTTTGGTACCTTTTTGCGACGCTTTCAAAAAACCCTCGGTGAAAAGACCCTAGGGGTTTTTCTTCCGCCAAAATTTACTTTAATATTTTTTACTATTTTAAATAAAAGAGTCTATGTCTGATAATGCTGGGTTTTCCCCGTCAGCTACCGTGGCTGAAAAAATTAAAGAAACAGTAGCTGATAACTCCTCACCAATTACTGCCAATAAAACTAAGGGCCTGTCTTTTATTAGGATGTTTAGCCGGGAAGGCGTTCATCCTTTTGATGAAATTGCTTGGGAACTCAGAGAAGCGGTCATTACTAATGAAAAAGGGGAAGTGGTTTTTTCGCAAAAAGAAGTGGAAGTGCCCAGTTTTTGGTCGCAATCCGCTACTAATATTGTAGTTTCTAAATACTTTCGGGGGCGACTTGGTACAGCGGAGCGAGAAACCAGCGTTCGGCAGATGGTAACCAGAGTAGCCAAGACTATGGCGGATTGGGGCAAAAAAGATGGTTATTTTAAAACGGAAATTGATGCTCAGGTTTTTGAAATGGAATTAACTTCCATGCTGGTTAATCAAATGTATGCTTTTAATTCGCCGGTTTGGTTTAATGTGGGAGTAGTTGAGCGGCCGCAATGCAGCGCTTGTTTTATTAATTCGGTTCAAGATGACATGCGTTCTATTTTAAATTTAGCCGTAACTGAAGGCATGTTGTTTAAGGGTGGCAGCGGCACCGGGACTAATTTTTCTACTTTGCGTTCTTCAAAAGAGTATTTGGGTAATTCCAGCGGCAAATCTTCTGGGCCGGTTTCTTTTTTAAGGGGCTTTGATGCTTTTGCCGGAGTTATTAAGTCTGGCGGCAAAACTCGCCGGGCCGCTAAAATGGTGATAATGGATATTGATCACCCGGATATCCCGGAATTTATCAATTCCAAAGCCAATGAAGAAAAAAAAGCTTGGGCGTTAATTGATGCCGGCTATGACGGCTCCTTTAATGGTGAAGCTTATGGTTCGGTCTTTTTCCAAAATGCCAATCACAGCGTTAGGTTGACGGATGAGTTTATGAGTGCCGTAGAAAAAAATGGTAAATGGCAAACTCATTATGTAACTACCAAAGAAGTTTGTGAGACTTATGAGGCACGGGATTTAATGAACCAAATTGCCGAAGCCGCTCACTTGTGCGGCGATCCGGGCTTACAGTTTGATACTACCATTAATGATTGGCATACTTGTTCTAACACGGAACGGATTTATGCTTCCAATCCGTGTTCGGAATATATGTTCTTAAATGACAGCGCTTGTAATTTAAGTTCAATTAATTTAATGAAGTTTAGAACCGAGACCAATGATTTGGATGTGCCTCGGTTTAAACAGGCCGTGGATATAGCTACTACGGCCATGGAGATTGTAGTAGGTAATTCCAGCTACCCTACCCCAATGATTGAACAAAATAGTCATGATTTTCGGCCGCTAGGTTTGGGTTATGCTAACTTAGGGGCGTTTTTGATGGTTCGGGGCTTAGCTTATGACAGTGATGAGGGCCGTAATTTTACCGGCGCCATCACGGCCTTGATGACCGGTGAAGGTTATGTGCAATCAGCTAAAATTTCTCAAGAAGTCGGATCGTTTAAATATTTTCATTTTAATGAAAAGCCGTTTTTAAGAGTTATTGGTAAACATCGGCGGGCGGCTTACCAGCTTCAGCCCAAAGGCACTTCCTCGGCCTTATTAAATGAAGCCCATCGGGTTTGGGATGAAGCTGAAGAATTAGGCTCTAAATTTGGTTTTCGTAATGCTCAAATTTCGGTCTTGGCGCCGACCGGCACCATTGCCTTTTTGATGGACTGCGATACTACCGGTATTGAGCCTGATATTGCTTTGGTTAAATATAAGTGGTTGGTTGGCGGCGGTTTAATGAAAATTGTTAATAATAGCGTGGCCGAAGCTTTGCATACTTTGGGCTATAACGCGGCCCAGGTTCAGGCTATTTTAAAATATATTGATGAGAAGGATACCATAGAAGGCGCACCCGAGTTAAAAGCCGAACATTTAACGGTTTTTGACTGTGCTTTTAAGCCAAAGAATGGCTCGCGGTCTATTCATTATTTGGGTCATATTAGAATGATGGCGGCGGCTCAACCATTTTTGTCCGGGGCTATTTCTAAAACGGTTAATATGCCAACGGATGTAACCGTGGATGATATTAAAGAAGCTTATTTGTTGGCTTGGAAATATGGTTTAAAAGCTATTGCGGTGTACCGGGATGGTTGTAAACGGACTCAGCCTCTAGTAACTTCTTTAGATAAACACAAGGACGACAAAACAGTTATGGCCACGGTTATTAAACCGGCGCGGCACCGGATGCCGGATGAACGGCAAGCCATTACTCATTCTTTTACTATTGGTAATCACAAGGGCTATATTAGCGCTGGCTTGTATGAAGATGGAACCTTGGGAGAAATTTTTATCAGAATGTCTAAAGAGGGCAGTACTATTTCCGGTCTGATGGATGCCATGGCTACTATTACTTCTATTTCACTTCAATATGGCGTGCCGTTAAAAGTTTTGGTTAATAAAATGGCCCATGTTCGCTTTGAGCCGTCTGGTTTTACCAGTAATGAAAATATTCGGATTGCCAAATCAATTGTTGATTATATTTTCCGCTGGTTGGCTTATAAATTTTTACCGCCGGAAGATTTGGCTTTTATTGGTTTGAATAATTTGAGTAATGATTTGAGCGCTTTGGAGGAAAATAAATCCGGGGTGGCCGTGGCTGATTTGCTGAAGAAAAAAGAGTTACTAAAAGAAGAAGAGGGTAAAACTTATGAGCAGACAGTGTTGAATTTGGATGCCATGCATTCTACTTTTGACACCCAGTCGGACGCGCCGGCTTGTGATACTTGTGGCGCGATTATGGTTCGTAATGCCGCTTGCTATAAGTGTTTGAATTGTGGGGCCACTAGTGGCTGTTCTTAAGCAGGTAGCTTGACGGTGAGAGAGAATCAGTTAAGATGTGGTAAGGCGTTAATAGTTCTTTGTTAGTTTGGTAAAGTATCAATGTGGGGCAAGTGAGGTGCGTTGAATAGTAATTTATTTAGCAATTCCTCCGCAGTCGCGCTACTGTAATCCGCCTATGGTGGAAAGCCAGAAAACCCAGATATTTGTTTAACCTTTTGATCTTGCGCGGAACAAGATGAGGGAAGATTTATATTTTTGATAAATAAAATCCTTTCTTGTTGTTTTAAACTGCGCGAGAAAGGATTTTTTAGTTCTTTAACTTTGTCTTGCTCCTTTTGTTAGTTATCTAGTAGCTATTAAAAGGAGTGAGACAAATATCAATTTTGGGAGTCAGCTATGGATGCTTCACGGAGAAGCTTTCTTAATTTTCTTGGTCTGGGCACGGCGGTTTTGGTCTTAAAGCCGTTGGCGGCCGTGGCGGCCTTGGGTCAGCGATTTGAAGTGGAACGTCGGCGGTTAGAGGTTTTGGTAACCGCTCCGAGTCCGGGTAATATTACTGTGGCCGAACTTTCCCGCAGATCCGGAATTGGTTTGGATCTTCGCCGCCATCCATCGGGCGTCGGCAATTTTGTTTACGCGGTCAATGGTCACTTAATTGACCCAGATCAAGCTCCAAATCAAGAGGATGGCAATGGTTGGATGTTCGCCTTGTCCAGAGCCGGGGGCGGCTGGGATTGGAACCAAGGCCGCGGAGCGGACCGAGTGATTGTTGCTAGAGGCCAGCGAGTCTTTTGGCAGCCCAGGGCCAATCTATAATTGGCCATTCAATTCTATTCATTAGGCGGCGGATTTTACCCTTCAATAGGGAGTCCGCCGCCGCTCAATCTTATTAATTTAAATTTTATGAAATTTACTATTAAAAAATTTATCGGTTTTAGCTTGTTGCTGGTGGCAGTGATTGGGGTGATTATTTTTAAGCCCTTTGTTCTACAAGCTGAAGTAACGCAAGCTACTCGCGATTATTTACATGCTCAGGCCTTGAGTGATTGGGTGGTGATGGGCCTGGCGGCTACCGGCGAAAATAATTTTAATTTAGATTATTTGGTCCAAGCCAATCCGCAGAGTGCCACGGATTATTCTAGAAGTATTTTAGCTATTACGGCGGCTAATCAAAATCCAATGACGGTGGCTAACCGGGATTGGCTTACTGGCTTGCGCGGCTTTTTTAATAATAATCAGTTTGGTTCAATCCAGTTGATCAATGATGATATTTGGGCGGTTTTAGCCTTACATGCAGCTGGCACGGCCAATGATGATAATCAACTGGTGGCAGCTAAAAATTTTATTTTAGCCAATCAAAATCAAGAGGGCGGCTGGTCTTATCGGATTGGTTTGGGTAGTGATAGCAATAATACCGCCGCCGCTTTAATGGCCTTGGCCGCCACCGGTTTGGGTGTTAATGATCAAGCAGTTAGCCGAGGTTTAAGATATTTACGCGACATGCAAGGCGTGGATGGAGGATTTCCCTATCAAGCTGGTTCGGATTCTGATGGCGCTTCAACTGCTTGGGTTATGGCTGGTCTACAATCTTTAAATCAGGACTTGGCGGCTTGGACTAGAGAGGGGCATACGGCGGCGTCTTTTTTACAAACTTTGGTTTTGGCTAACGGCTCTTATCGTTGGCAACTTGGTGATCAAGAAGGCGATTTAATTACTACGGCTTATGCGGCCGTGGCTTTAAGCAATCATTTTTATCCAGTGCGACTGTGGCAAAATCCTAATCAGCCTCAACCAGCTCCGCAAGTTAGTTTGCGGATTGAATCGCCTAGCAGTACTATTTGCCAAATGACTGTTTCGGCAACTTCGGTTTTAGCCGCTTTGCTGAATGGCGCTGAGACTTGCGGCTATACCGTACATATTACTAATAGTGCTTTAGGCTCCTATGTTTCTGGAATTAATAATTGGCAAGCTGGTGGAACAGAAGGTTGGTCTTACCGGGTTAATTGGCAATATTCTCGTTTATCGGCTGATCAACAGGCAGTGCAACAAAATGATCAGGTTTTGTGGTTTTTTGGTAATGGTGATGAT
>JAPLWL010000036.1 GCA_026396635.1 Candidatus Komeilibacteria bacterium
GCGATGACATTGAATATCTTCGCAATAAATATAATTTTCATCCCTTAGACCTTCAGGATGTTCTTTCTCCCTATCAACGACCCAAAATAGACCAGTATGATAATTACTTATTTTCCATCCTAACTTTCCCCTATTATAACCGAGAAACCAAAGAAATCCACGGTTCAGAATTAGACATTTTTATCAGTGAAAAATTTATTGTCACTATTTCCGACGGCAATTTGCCGCCCTTATTAAATTTTTTCAACCAATGCCAGCTTAATGATCTGTTTCGCAAAAAATATTTTGACAACAATCCTACTACCTTACTGTGCGAACTCATTAACAAACTTCAGCTTTACTGTTTCCCGATGTTAGATCACATTAGCCAAGACATTGACCAGGTTCAAGAAACTATTTTTGCCGGTCAAGAAAAACAAATGGTTGGCCAAATTTTAAATATCCGCCGCAACATCGTGGCCTTTCGTAAAATTATGCAAGCCCACCGCAATGTTATTACTAAATTTTTAACCAATCCCCAACCGCTGATTATTGAAAACAAAGATCGGGAATATTACAAAAATTTAATTGAACAAACTCATGACATCTGGAGTCTCTTAGATGGCTTAAAAGAAAACATTGAAGCTTTGCATAATACCAATGAATCACTAATTTCTTTTCGGCTGAATGATATTATCAAACTTCTAACTATTGTGTCGGCTATTTTTTTACCAGTCAACTTAGTAGCCTTTATCTTTACCCTGCCCGTAATCAATAAACCACTAGCCGATAATCCCCATAGCTTTTGGATCATCCTTGGTCTAATGGCCATCATTGCTCTGATTATGACCGCCGTCTTTAAACGGAAAAGGTGGCTATAAAATTTAAAAACTAAAAGCCCGGCCTTGAGCCGGGATTTTTTATCCTTATAATCTTAAATTTACTGACCGTAAACCAACTGTTCCTGTTGCTTATTACTTTCTTTTAAATAACGCAAACTGTAAATAGTACCATCGCCACTCCAATAACGATAATCCCAATTGTCCTCTGATTTAGGGTCCTTGGGCACCGCCGTTAAAATTTTCGTTTCAACAACCAAGCTTTGAGTTAGTTCCTGCCAACCGTCCTGGCGTTCATCTTTTTGAATTGGATACAAACCAGTTTTGGCCTTATAAACTTTTAGGGCTGTTTGTAATTCTTGAATCTGCTGGAGCCGAATAACGTCCCGATGCACCACGGCTTGGTGATCAAACCGGGCCACGCCAGCCGCGCCAATCATACCCAACAAACCAATGACCATTGGGGCAATGACCGCTACAAAACCAGGATGTTGTTTAAAAGTATTTGATTTACTCATAGATCTTTTAGAAGCCGAGCCTTTTAGGCAGCCTCCTCAAGGTAAGCGGTATTATACGGCAAACCAGTTTTTTGTAAATAGCCAGAAACATCAATAGAAATGGGCTTACAGTAAAAAATATGGCTAATATTAGCCTCAAAATAATTATTAATTCTTTATTATTGACAAAAAACTAATAATGTGCTAATATTTAATGTTTACCTAGCACCTTGAAAAACCTGCTCATAACAGCGCTAAGCTGATCTTTTTAACAAGGTCTGTTTGGTGCTGTTATCAAGCAGTAAAGAAAGAGAGAAACAACAGAAATATAAGGAACAATGCGATGACAAAGGTAAAAAAAACGGGGCCGCCTACCAAGGCAACTCCCCCGTCCGATGCTTCAGATCCGACTAAAAAACCCAAGGGTCAAAAGCCGGATCAGAAGAAGGAACAGAAGCCAGCAGTCGAACCCAAACCGAAAATCATTCCTCGTCATCTTACTTTAGAAGAAGCTGTAACCACTGCCGTGGAACGCAGCCGGCATCTAAAGGCCGAGATGTTCTGGACGTGGTTTAATGGACTCAGTCAGAAAGAGCAGGAATCTTTCCGCACTCTGATTGAGAAGAAGTCTAACCCAGATGAGGCCAGAAGCCGAATCGTGGGCAAGATCGCCCTAACGCAGCCAAAGAAAAAATCAAGGAAAAGGAAAACCAATGGCTGACTCAACCTCTTTCATTGACAAGATTGGCTTCGACGTCCTTCTGGACTTGATCATGAACTTCGTGTTTCACAAGATGTTCGCGAAGAAAATTGACAAGGCCGGCGGCAGTCAAGAAGCCAAACCCAACGACACCGGCGCATCGCTCGGCACCAAAGACGACGAGAACATCCTCTTGGTGGAATTGCGAGCCATTGTCGCCGACTACAAAGGCGGCGCGCTGGCAGTAGGCGAAGACACTCAAGTAGAAGAAGCATTTGTCCTGAAAGCCTGGGACGACTTCGCCAAATACTGTATTGAAACCAAACAACGGCCAGAAATTCTGGTTGCCATCCGCAAGATCCTTAAAGCGGAGGACAATCAGGAAGAACGTCGGCAAACATTTGGATGGATCTTTGGCCTCCTGGTCAAAGGCGATGATCAATCTCCCACGGCTGTCAACGCTCGTTTTGATCGGGTAATCGAACTGGTTGACTCGGTTAACGTGAGCGAATTTGCCCAAGCCAAGGCCAACGTCAAGGCCTGGGTGAAGAAAAACCGGAATGCCCTTGAAAATGCCTTTCACAAGTTCGCGAATCCGGCTTGGTTGAAAAAGGAGCTGCCCAAGTGGCGCCGCTTCAAAGCTCAGCTGGAACAGCGAGCCAATGGGCTTAGCAATGAGCGACGTAGGCTCCATCGCAAAGACAGAATGAAAACTCGCGCTGAACGAGTCAACGAACTGGCCGGAGCAGCCGGGAATCTGATTCTGGGTCGCCCCACGAAATGGCGATTCAGTCTGTTTGACGCCATCATTACGATCATCGCGATCGCGGTGGCAGCTGTGGTAGTTATTTCCATGATCAACTGAAAAGGAATCCCACCCAATGAACCAACCAACACCACCAATCGCCAAAGAAAACACAATGACAGCTGCAACCGGGACTATCTTTGGCCTGATCTGGCAGCTGGGCAGAAATGCCTATGAAGAATTGTGGCTTCTGGCTGATGTCACCGATGCCCTCAAGGAGCGCGTCCAAAAGGAATGGGCCGCTAACCCACTCCGAGTTATCACCGGCATGCTGGCTGGTCGCCATGGCCACCAACTATTCTGGTGGATTGTCATACTCTTCGCCCTCAGCATCACGGCCGGCTATTATCCAGCACCCATCTGGGTCCTGGCCTTAGGCTGGCTGACCACCATAATTTTCACCGGGCTCTTCTGGGCCTTGATGAAAACACGACAAGTGCAATTTGCCGCCATTGGCCTAATGGGTATGAGCGCTTATTACCTAGGCGTCAAACCTGCCAAAAACGCGGCCAAGAACGCCTTGACATTTGGCAAGGGCATGGCGAGTAAAGCCGGCTTAGGCTCTCTCAACTTCTTGCTCAGCGCCCTCCCCTCTTGGATCATCGAAAAAGAAGAGCGAGAAAGCATCATCAACACGCTGAAGGGTTTAGGCGGCAATCAAAGCTACCAAAAACTTCTCAACGAAGATGATGGCAAGATCCTGAAAGAATATTGGCAGAAAGCTCTTGAGCTTGTCCGCCAAGTAGAACAAGTGGTCTTGAGCGTGATACTAGTTCAAGGCATGTGGCTGACTTACTTCTTGCTGGCCCAACCACGCCGGCATCACAACCTTCACTCCAACCAAACCTTTCTCCTGATCTGGGGACTGGTTATGGCCGGAGCCAGCGTCGGCATCATAATCGCCGCAGGAAGGGAAAAAATGAAGCAGGGTGTAAAAATCGCGATCTGGACGATCGTCATCAGCCTGTTCCTCGGATCAGGGCTAGCCATCTACCTCATCAGCAAAAGTCGGGAAATGAATGCCAACTTGGCCGAGAAAGGCATGGCGCTCAACAGCCGAACTGATTCCAGAAAGATTGTCGCCGTCATTACTCGGACCGTCCCCTCGGACAGGATCCGAAATCGCGAGAATGTTGAACTAAGGGCTCCAGCCGGCTTGGAAAAATTCTTCCAACTTGGTCAGCAAGTGGAGATTGAACCCGGTTCAATATCGTTCATGACCAAACAGGACAAGCAACTGGATTGGTTCGTGAGCGCTCGAGTTTACGACGAGTTCCAACACGACGCCTTTAGTCAGCTTAATGGCGGCAAGCTGTGGGTTTTGATCCCACAAAGATGCATTCTGGCAACAACCTCGACGGCAATGAATCTTCCGGCCAAAAACGGGGGCCTGGCCAATTACCAGGCCCTTGAATACCATGGCAAAGATACCTGGATTGCCAAACTTCATAAAGGAGATGTGGTCCAGCTTTTGCCCAGTATTATAGACAGTACTGTCATGGGCAAACAGCCAGGCCGGCCGCCCATATGCTGCTGGCTAGAGGGCATGTGGGGCGATCCACCTTTTGACCGCTCTAACCTCAGATGGCCTAAACATCAGTTTGGTTCACTGGGGATAGAGTGGCCAGGCGGCAGCTCTACCCTAACGGCCGACACTCTGATAATTGCCGAACGCGACGGCGATCTGATTGCCGGTATCAACGAGCACAACAAGGATTTTACGGAACCACACAAAATCTATCCTTGTCGGTGCTACGACAACAATAAATGTCAGATTGGAGTGTGGTATGAAATCCACTCTGCTCTCTGAAATACTCTCTTTCTTTCCACCATGAAAAGCCCACTGGACACACGTTCGGTGGGCTTCTTCAATTTACAAAAAAATTATTTAATCAAACTGCCAATTGATTTGCCCTTGGCGATGGCCACTAAATTTTCCGCTTGATATTTAAATATACGCCAAGAAACTTTATGTTCTAAAGACAGAGCAAGAGCTGTTTGATCTACCACCGCATATCTATTATCTATAGCTGAATCCAAAGTTAAGCGCGGCAATAATTTAGCTTTTGGATTTTTATCCGGATCAGCCGAATAAACTCCATCAACATTAGAAGCTTTCCAAATAGTAGTTACGCCCAGCTGCAAGGCCCGCAAGACCGCGGCCGTATCTGTACTAAAAAATGGCAAGCCAGTACCACCGGCTATAATCACCACCTGATATTTTTTTAAATACTCCCCGGCACGTTTACCGTCAAACACCGAATACTTACCATAAGGCACGGCCACTAATAATTTAGCTTTTACTCCCAACTTACGTAAAGCCGCTTCTAAAGCAACTCCGTTTTTAACCGTAGCCGCCAGGCCTAAATAATCCAACCGCAAATGATCGGGTAAATTTTTAGCATTACGGCCACGCACTAAATTGCCACCGCCATTCACCACTCCCAACCGATATCCCAGTTTGACTACTGCCTGGATACTGGCGGCCAAGCGCGCCACCGCGGCTTGATTTAAACCTTGACCATTATTACTAAAAGCTTCGCCGGTAATTTTTAAAACAACTTGTTTCATATTTGCCAATAATTAAAATAAGCTTAGTTATCTAAGCTTATTTTAACTTAAAAGATTCAAAAGGTAAATCCAGCACTATAACAAAATTAATCACCTTAAAAAATTATTTGTTGCAATAAATTTGCTGTTCCCAAAACCAATCTTTGAACGAATAGTGCTGGATGAATTACAATTGAATTCTGGAGAATTGGACAATCTTAATATTTTCACCCAACTTCATAATCGCCTCCTGAATCAAAGTTTCTATGATTTTAGAATCATCTTTCACATAAAGTTGGTTTAACAAGCAAACTTCGGCAAAAAACTTTTCCAATTTGCCTTCAATAATTTTTGGCCAAATGGCTTCTGGCTTGCCTTCTTGCTTCAATAAATCAACATAAACCTCCCGTTCTTTTTCAACCAGCTCTTGAGGCACTTTGTCGGCGCTAAGATATAACGGACTGGTAGCCGCCAAGGACACCACTGAAGCTACTTTACCGCTGGCATGAACATACGTGAAAATTCTCCCCTCTTTAGTCACCCGCTCTTGCTTAGAAATGGCTTTGGCCTGGCCTTTTTTTCTAAGAATTTCCAAAGCCTTGGTTTCATCACCATGAGCTTCTTCCAAAGCTTTTTGTACATCTACCATGCCTGAGCCGGTTTTTTCACGAATTGATTTGATCAATGCTAAGTCCATATTTATTTTAATTTAATAGTTTAATTAATTTATCGCTGTCCTTGGCCTTCCAAAATGGCATCAGTTAAAACCTGGAGCGCCAAAGTAATACCTTTGGTGGCATCATCATTGGCTGGAATAGCATACTCAACCTTTTCTGGATTAGTATTAGAATCGGTTAAAGCTATTACCGGAATTTTTACCGCCTTAGCTTCAGCTATCACGGTTTTTTCCTTCTTAATATCAATTACCACTATAGCCTGAGGCAACCGATCCATTACTTCCAAACCGCCAACTAATTCATCTAGGCGGATAATTTCATTTTGAAAATCTAATTGTTCTTTCTTGGTGTACTTAGCCAATTCTCCTTTAACCTGTTCATCTTTGAGACGTTTAAGCTTTTTGATCAGTTTAACAATGCTGGCAAAGTTGGTAAAAGTACCGCCCAACCAACGGGTATTAACATAAGGCATGCCACAACGCTTAGCCTGCTCTTCAACTGCTATTTTGGCCTGCCGTTTGGAACCAACAAATAAAATTACGCCATTAGCTGCCGCAACCTGCTTAACAAATTCGGCCGCCCGAGCTAAACCTTCACCGGTTTTCTCCAAATCAATAATGGCCACTTTTTGTTTTGAGGCATAAATAAAATCATCCATCTTAGGATGTTTTTTAGAAAGTTGGTGACCAAAGTGTAAACCGGCCGCCAGCATTTCTTGTAAACTTGGTATAGTTACCATATTAGTATTTCCTTTCTTTCCCGATGCAAGACATCGGGACCGCCGCAGAAGTCATGTTGTCCCTAATAGGAACAACACAAGGATTTATTTAATTTCTGCGTGTGTTATTAATAATGGCGGTATATTAGCAGAAAAAAGTATTCTTGGCAAGTCCCCAACTATTAGCTAATGAAAGACTACTTTCAACAATCCAACTGACCTTTACCAATCAAGGGCTTGCCAAAAATCAATCTTTTTGCTATCTTATGAGCACTTAAATTCATCCAGCACTTTTACTAAAAACTTGCGATTTATCGTTAAAGTTAATAGCAAAAGACTGTTTTAAAAAAAAGTTATAATTACTTACTTAAAGTGCTGGATTTATTCATATTTCTTATGAAAAAAGATCTGCCCGTTGGCTCAACCGTACCGGAAATCAAAGTAGAAGTTTGCTCCAATTGCCATCCTTTCTACACCGGCAAACAGAAGTTCTTAGACACGGCTGGCCGCTTAGATCGGTTTAAAGTCCGAGCCGGCAAGCAAAGTGAAATTGCTGCTGTTCGCAAAGGCAAAAAAGCCAAAAAAGAAAAAGCGGTCGTACGCAAGGCCAGCAAGGACAAAAAATAGCTGAAATTTTAAAAGCCTCTTTTGCTGTTTTTAATTTTTATTAAAAATGGACCAAAAGAGGTTTTTTGTTTGATTCATGCTACAATATAATTAATTAGACATTTGTCATTATATCCTTATGACCCAATGGGATTCAAAAATTAAAGAGCTAAAGGATCGGTTTGAAATTGTTAAAACTGAATTAGTCAAACCAGAAACCGCTCAAGATAATGCCAAGCTAAAAAGTCTGGGCCAAGAGTACTCCTCTTTGCAAGAAATTTTAGATCTTTTTTCTGATTGGGAAAAAAATAATCAAACCATGACCGAACTTGAAGCCAACCGGTCTCAAGAAACCGAATCCGAAATGCTCACCATGATTACCGAGGAGCTGACTAAATTGACACAAGCTCAAATCAACTTGGAAGAACAAATTCAGGAAATCCTCCAACCTCAAGACCCCTTAGACAGCAAAAATATTTTAGTAGAAATTAGAGCCGGCGCCGGCGGTGACGAATCCTCCTTATTTGGAGCTGAGCTTTTTAGAATGTATAGCCGTTTTGCCGAACGTCTGGGCTGGCAAGTAAAAATTATTTCCTCCAACCGCACCAGCTTGGGTGGCTTTAAAGAAATTATTTTTGAAATTGTCGGCAAAAACGCTTACCGTTTTCTTAAATACGAAAGCGGCGTGCACCGGGTCCAACGAGTGCCAGAAACCGAAAAAAACGGCCGCGTCCACACTTCCACGGTCACCGTAGCCATTATGCCGGAAGCTGAAGAAGTTGATGTGGAAATAAAACCGGAAGAATTAAACATTGAAGCCACTACCGCTTCCGGACACGGCGGCCAATCAGTTAACACCACTTACAGCGCCATTAGAATTACCCACTTGCCAACTGGCTTAATTGTCACTTGCCAAGATGAACGCTCCCAACTCCAAAACAAAGAACGCGCCATGCAAGTCCTACGTTCACGCCTGTTAGCCCTTAGAGAAGAGCAGCGCCGCGCCGAACGTTCCGCCAACCGTAAAAATCAAGTTGGCACCGGCGACCGCAGTGAAAAAATCAGAACTTATAATTTTCCTCAAGATCGGCTAACCGATCACCGAATTAAACTTAGTCTCCATAACCTAGCTAACATCCTGGATGGAGAAATTATGCCCCTGATTCAGGAGCTAAGGCGCGTTGATTTGAGTGACTAATTTTCATGGAAACCGCCATTCTTCTTAGAACTCTTGGCCGCCACTTGGCCGCCGGCCACATTCCCTCTCCTTACCAAGAGGCAGAAAAAATCTTAGCCTGGTTTTATGGCCTGTCTTGGAATGATTTTATTATTGGCCTAACTGCCGGCTCCCTGCCGCCACTCACCAAAAGCCAACCACGCCAATTAACTAACTTAGCAGCTAAACGTTCTAAACATTGGCCGCTAGCCTATTTGCTAGGAGAAAAATATTTCGCTAACCGCCGTTTTTTAATGAAAGCGGGGGTCTTTATTCCACGGCCAGACAGTGAACGG
>JAPLWL010000062.1 GCA_026396635.1 Candidatus Komeilibacteria bacterium
ACTTTACGTCGGGGCTCGCGACGACAGAATGTTACATTACTTCTTATTCTTAATTTCAATTTTCACAGTCTTAGGTTTAACTTCTTCTTTTTTAGGAATTTCGATTTTTAAAATACCATTTTCATAAACCGCTTTAGCACCATCAGCCTGAACCGAAGCTGGCAAAGCTACTGACCGATGAAAGGAACCATATTGAACTTCCTTGCGCCAATATTTTTCTTCATCAATTTCTGATTTTTTTTCACTCTTGCCTTCAATGGTCAAAACATCATTTTCAATTTGGATGTTGACCTCGGCCGGATCAATACCGGCTAAAGGCGTTTCCACCATGACGGCATTAGGGGTCTGATAAATATCCATGGCCGGCACAAAGCTAGCTAATTGATTGCCCATCCAGTTATTACTTAACATTTTATCCATTTCCTGAAACGGGTCAAAAATCGGTGTCCATTTGATAATTGCCATATGGTTTATGGGTTAATTAATAATTATTACTTAGCCACCCGCACGCGGGCTGGTTGAATAACTTTATCATGCAACATAAAGCCGGTTCTCAGTTCATCCACAATCACCCCGCTCGGCTGGTTGGTGCCGGAAACTTCTTCTAAAGCTTCATGGAACTTGGGATCAAAACGCTGTTCCAGGGTATCCATTTCTTTTACGCCAAAGTTTCCTAAAATCATGTTTAATTTATTTTGAATTTGTCTGATGCCTTCGGCCCACTCTGAATTCTGAAAATCTCCGGTTAAATGCTTAAAAGCGTATTTAAAATAATCAACTAACGGCAATAATTCCCGAATCAACTCTTCATTGGCATATTGAGCGGTTTCTATTTTTTCCCGGGCAGTTTGCTTAACCAAATTTTGGTAATCCGCCTGCGCCCGCTGCCAGCCCTGCAGATATTCGCCACACTTTTGATTCAACTCTGCAACTTGTTTAGTTAAATCAGCCATTGACTCATCGGTAGCGACTTCGTTTTGATTTTCTAATTCTTCATTCATAAAGATTAAACTAAATTATGATATAAATGAGAAACCAAACCCACATTGCGTTCATAGTTCATCCGGCATGGTCCTAAAATTCCCAAAACCCGATGGCGGCCGATAGGCGCGGCCACCAAGCTGCATTGCGGGTCGCAAGGATTATCCGAGCCAATGTAAATTTCTACTTTGGATAACTTGACCAACAAATCAGTTAACACCGTATCAAAATGATCAATAATCTGACCTACATCATAAACTCGATCTGGACTTAAGAACTCTGGCTGGCCCAATAAATGACCCAGGCCGGTATAATAAAAACTATTTTTATCCAAACTCACCAACACCGCATTCTTGGAAAGTTCAGCAATTTTTTTGGCCAACTCCTTTAAAGCCTGCTCGTCTTTTAGCTCGGCCATTAAGGTGGAAATTATTTTTTCTTCAGCCGCGGCCAACTTGCCTAAGCCTACAAAATGCTCAACATAATATTTCCAGCCAGTTTCCGTGGGTACGCGGCCGGCTGAAGTATGCGGCTGGGTTAATAACCCGTCTTTTTCCAAGTCCGCCATTTCATTGCGCAAGGTAGCGGAAGAATATTCCAAACCCCGGTGGCCGGCCAAAGACTTTGAACCAACCGGCTCGGCAGTCCGAATGTTTTCTTTGACGATTTCCACAAATAATTTCTGTTGTCTTTCCTCCATAATATTAGGGGTTTTGACTCTTAGCACTCTAATCATTTGAGTGCTAAAACCAGTATAAGATAATAAAAAAAGACTGTCAACCCCGTGAAATATCCGCCAAAGCCTGCCTGCCGGTAGGCAGGGCGGATCCCGCTTTGCGGGATTTCATGGGGTAAACACCCTAACAATCTATAAATTAGAAGACCCCCGAAAGTGTTCCGGGGGTCGTTCCAAATGTGTGTGCCAGGCAGGCGTTCTGAGCGTTTAAGACTCAGTCAATCGGCCAAGGCGAGAGGCCGGTCTCCTCGAACTGGCATTGAATGATCCCGAAGAATTCCCGCAAGAACCTGAAGTGCGGCGCGGCCAAATTCCTGGCTTCGGGCAGTCTGAGACCGAACTTGGGATTGGTCTCAGAACTTTCCCAGTCAAAAATATAGCGCAGGTCGTCCAGGCACGACTTGGGTTCCCGGTAGGTGCTGCCCGGGTTGAACTTGGTCACGAATTGGGGCTGAAGCGCCGGTAGCTGGTTATACAACTGGCCAGAGCGAATGATGACCGTGGCGCCAACATTGGCGACGCGATCGGCGTCCTGAAGCGTCATTAGGAGCAAATCGTTTTCCGGACCATTGGGTCCAGCGTGATTCTTGATCGCCTCCTTAATGGCGGCGATTTCGTCGGTCGAGAATTCGCCCTCTGGCAAGAGACTCAGATATTCGTCCAGCTGAGTATCCAGCAACAGAGCCCGCTTAACGAACCGGTCGAAACTGTGGACCAGGCCAGCGACCCAAGCCATGGTTCCGGTTCTTTCGTCAGGGGCGATCATCAGGGCGTATTGGGCCACGACCAGATCATGGTCA
>JAPLWL010000047.1 GCA_026396635.1 Candidatus Komeilibacteria bacterium
CCCGATGCCGCGTTTTTGTGTTACAAGGTCTGTCGCTCATTCACTTAAAAACAATCTTAAATAATGGGTTAAAAATTTTGAAAAAGAAAATCGATTCTGAATCAGAAGAATTAATTCAAGCGGCTTTGGCCAACTTAATGAAAGGCAAAACCGTTATTGTGATTGCTCATCGGTTATCCACCATTATGAAGATGGATAGGATTGTGGTTATGAGAGACGGGGAGATTCTGGAAGAGGGCAGTCATCAGACTTTGTTGAAAAATAAGGATGGTTTATACCAAAAGTTGTGGAATAAGCAGGCCGGCGGGTTCATTGAGTAAATAAAGATATTAAAAACAGGCCCAAAAGGCTTGTTTTTAATTATACTTGACAATTATCTCTAACTGTGATATTATGTGGAGCGTAAGGTTATTCTGAGGGATCAAACCCCACAAAAAGCAAACCCCCTCAAACCCTACATCCAATCATCTTTTGCAATTCGTAAGGATTGCATAAAGGAGTGATATGAACGCTGTCTGTTCCTGGCTCGCTGACACCTTGATGTCATTTTTGAACTTTATCATGCCGGCCCTGGACTATATCGGGCCGACCATGAGCAGTCCGTTGGTGATAAATACGATGATCATCGTCTTCTGGGCGATTGTCGCCGGTTTCGTGGTCTATTACCACGTGGATCAGCGCTTACATGCGCTGATTTCTCTGGCACTTATTGGCTACCTCTATGCCGCGGACTACTTTGCTATGCCGGCCTGTCATTGGCTCCAGGGAGTATTCCCGGGTGTGCACTGGATGGCAGTCGATGCTATCTACGTGATCCCGGTGATGATCATCGGCTATCTGGCCTTGTGCTTGGGCGATCGTCTTCAAGGACCAAAGCGGCGCTTGTCGGATGGGATCAACATCTTTCGTCGCAGTCGTGGCCATTATGGCGACTTGCAAGTTGACGAAAGTGTCCTCCGCGACATCGGCTGTGGCATCAACTGATCAGCAAGACTGATCCAGGCTCTCATCATTTCGCGCAAACCGGCGTCCACCCAGTGGACGCCGGTTTCTCGTTTTACCACGTTGCTCGCAAGTGACGTGGTTAATCAAAAAAGACCTACTAAGGTCTTTTTAATTTTATAAAGTTTAAGGTGGTCGGGCTGGTGGGACCCCGCACAAAGCCTCGTAAACTCGGTTTCTGCGGGGCAGGCTTGAACCCTCTAATTATATAACCTTGGTCGGGGATCCGGGACTTGAACCCGGAATCTCACGAACCCGAATCGTGCGCCCTAGCCAATTAGGCCAATCCCCGGTCAGGGTTATTTAATTAAATAGCCAACTGTTTACCCCGCTGACAATGTAATCACGACTTGTCGGGAGAATTGTTCTGCGGGGCGCTACAGCCCGTTTTTAATGCTTCTATTGATATCACATTTTTCATTAAAAGGGAAGAGTCAATAACGATTTTTCATTTTTGTTCGGTATATGATAAAATATATCCAGCACTAACTTTTTGTTAAATAAAAACAGCTATTTAATGCTATTTATAGTTAGTGCTGGATAAAATCATGCCGGATTTATTTGATCAAAATTTAGTAAAAGACCAGCCCTTGGCAGAGCGTTTGCGCCCTAAGAGTTTAGCTGATTTTGTGGGTCAGCAAAAAATTATCGGGCCCAAGACGGTTTTGTATCAAGCCATTCAATTGGACCAAATTCCTTCCATGATTTTTTGGGGACCGCCGGGCAGCGGCAAAACCACTTTGGCTAGGATCATTGCCAATGTTACTAAATCATTTTTTGTGCCGGCTAGTGCCGTCACCACCGGAGTTTCCGAAGTTAGAAAAATTATTGAAGAAAGTTTGTGGCGCAAAAAAACCCATCAACAAAGAACCATTTTATTTTTAGATGAAATTCATCGGTTCAATAAATCTCAACAAGATGCGCTGTTGCCGGCCGTAGAAAACGGCACGATTATTTTAATCGGCGCTACTACGGAAAATCCTTCCTTTGAAGTTAATGGGGCGCTTCTTTCTCGGACTAAAGTTTTTGTTTTAGAAAAATTAAACGTTAAAGATTTGATGGTTTTAATTAAACGGGCCGCCCAAGACCCTAAAATTTTTGTTGGCCAAAAAATTGAACTAACCGAAGAAGCTATTTTATTTTTAGCGCAAATGGCCGACGGTGATGCCCGGGCCGCACTTAATTCTTTGGAATTAGCCGTTCAAACGACAAGGGCGTTAAAAAATGGTATAATAAAAGTAAGTTTAGACAAAGTTAAGGAAGCTTTTCAGCGCCAGCATTTATTGTACGATAAAAACGGCGAAGAACATTACAATATTATTTCGGCTCTGCACAAAAGCTTGCGTGCTTCCAAGGTGGATGCGGCTTTATATTGGCTGGCGCGAATGCTAGAAGCCGGTGAAGATCCTTTATATGTAGCCAGGCGCTTAGTCCGGTTTGCCGCTGAAGACGTGGGAATTAAGGCTCCTCAGGCTTTAAGTTTGGCCGTGGCCACTTTTACGGCTTGTCAGCAGATAGGACTACCGGAATGCAAGGTTCATTTAGCCGAATTAGTAGTTTTTTTGGCTAAAATACCAAAAAGCAATGCTTGTTATGTGGCTTATGAAAAAGTCGCTAAGCTGGTCAAGAATGAGCCGTTGTATCCGGTGCCGCTCTTTTTACGCAATGCGCCAACCAAGCTAATGAAAGAATTGGATTATGGCAAAGATTACGTTTATCCTTATTCGGAAAATCCCATGAGCGGCGGTTCTACTCAATCTAAGAAAAGTTCAACCGAGCAGTCATTTTTACCAGAAGCCATTAAAGATCTAAAATTTTGGAATTATGATTAATGAAGAACGCTGGCAAGAGCTTAAAGAACGTTTGCAGCAAAAGTTTTCCAATTTTAAGTTGGAAGACAAGAGTACTACTGAACCGCCAGTGACTCAGGAATATGCTTATTTTTCTTTACCGAGCTCGCCTCGCGTTCGCTTAGGCGAAGCGGGGCAGGAAATAAGGTTGATTTGGTCTAAACGGCCTAAGGTTTTAGACAAGAAAACTCATTATTCTAACCGGGCCGGCGGCGATGTCCAAGTGGATTATCAATATGCCGCTGATGAATATGTGTATAGTTTGGAGGCGGAGCAAGAGCTGGGTGGCAATTGGGTTAAGGCGGATTTTAACGAAATTATTAATTATTTTTCATAAATTTATGTGGCGTGGACTTAATTGGAACAAAATTATTTTTTTAGGGATTTTTTTGGCAGTAGTTAGTATGTTGGCCGCGGTTAACTTTATTTTTGAATTGAGTTTAAAGGGTTATCGGCCGGTTTGGAGAAATACCGCGGTTCAACAACCAGTCAATAGTCAGTTAGAAGCTGATTATCCCAAGCAGATTAATGGGTTATTTCAAAAATATATTTTATCTAATGCACCAATAACTACTGATCACTTAACTCAATTAAATGAAGAGTTATTAACTGTTAAGGTGCCGGCTAAATATAAGCGGTTGCATTGGCAATTAGTTAAGGATCTAGATGTTCTTAAAACCGGAGCAGATCAAACAGCAAGAAAGGCGGCTTATGCCGAATTGCAGTCCTTGCAAGATCAATATCTGTGGTTAAGCAAAACTTTGGCTCAGTTTCTTTTAGCTATTTATTAAAGCAAGATGTTTCTTTTTAAACGACTCATTAGTTTTTTAGCCCCCTTAATTACTAGCCAATTATTTTGGTTTATTTTGGTACAAAAAAATTGGTATTACTGGTGGCTGTTGATTTGGCTGGTAGCTGGTAGTTTGATTTTGTGGCTAATTGTTGGATTGGGCCAAAAACAACATTGGGCCTTTTTAGCCGCTCAATATATCCTAATTACTATTATGCCGGCTTTAATGCTGACCTTGGTGCCTAATTTAGCGTTTCAGGCTATTTTAACAGTTTTTCTAGCAGCCATAGCTATGCTTTATTATTATTTTGTGTTTCAGAAGTATTTATTAAAAGAAGTTCCTATTTGGTGGCTGCCAATTTGGCGAGTTATTTTA
>JAPLWL010000010.1 GCA_026396635.1 Candidatus Komeilibacteria bacterium
ACGCCCAAGGTTAAAAAACTAGTGCCCATAACTAAGGCGGCAAAAATATTACTAACAATCAAGAAGGATCGGCCAATTAAATCTCCCAAACCCACTGTGGCTATTTCTGTGGTCTGCAAACCGGCCACCCCCACGGCAATAAAAGTAAAAACAATATATAAAATAACTGGGATAACACTGCCCCAAATAATCGCCTTCTTTAAATGTTTTTCATAACCAACTAACACCTTGCGCATAGACGGCACGGCTGAACCACCAAGTAAAGCAAAAAAAGTAGCACCATAAGCCAAAAATATTTTTCGCCAGTCAAACTGCATTAAATTATTTACCTCTAAATGCGGACTAGCCACAACTACAATAATAACCGCGGCCATAAAAATTAACCCCATTAGCCACAATTCGGCCCGACGCAAAAAATCTAAACCTAAATAAACCAAAACTCCGGCAAAAATAAAAAAGATAATTGAAAAAAGCAATGGCCGCCCGTCACCGGATAAAACTGACAAGACTTGGCCTTCGCCAATTAAATAGGCCAAAAGCGCACCATAAATACCAATGCCCAAAGTGATGAACGTTCCTATTTTTCCAAAACTACCCAAATACTTTTGACCTAAACCAACCAGCTGCTCTGGCTCTTTGGTAGACAAACTCATTTCCCCAATCAACAAATTAATTAGGATGTTGCTTAACGCCAATACTACTAAAACCAACAAACCGGTTAAAAATCCGGCCTGAGCAAAAACAAACGGCAAACCAAAAATTCCCGCGCCAACCGTGCTACTAATGAGGATCCCCATGGATTCGGGAACCAACAGCTTAATTGGATTATGATGATGCCACTCAGTCATACTTTATAACAACTATAAAATTTCTACTTCTATTATACCACGCTCAACTTATCAACTTCATTTCTTGGGAACAATCTTTTTAATAAAATCAACAATATCAGCATGAAACTCTTTAATAAAAAAATGCAAGTCTTGGGAAAAAGTTTCCGGAAACTCTTTCATTTCTTTTTCCAACTCCTCTAAAGTATAGTACAAAATGCCCTTAGCCTCCCTGTCTACCGGCCGAATACTGCCATGATAGATTCCAAAATACAGATGAACCTTATTGGCCATTTTAATTTTTTCGCCCTTAACCATTCTTTCCAAAATATGAATTTTACTCTTATTATGTTTAATCACCGCGATGGTGGTCAAATAATCAGCCAACAAGGTAAAAGTTTTATTAAAATCAACTTCATTTTTTAAAACAATAGAAGGAGTTTGCAATTCTTGAACCGACTCCACCATCACCGTATAATCCGGCGCGTCACCATATTGAACGTGGCCACCAATAGACTTATCCAACAAACCGGCATTATGGGTTTTATTGTAAGAACGCTTTTGAATTAATAATTCCTGATGTTCATTAAAAATCAAAATACTAACTATTTCAGCAGCTCGAGTTGGCTTACCCGTTTTTTTAAAAACCGCAATTTGTTCAGCGTAAAATTCATCCCGGTCCATTGGCTCCACGGTTTCCGGATCATCTAACTTGTAGGTATTTAAAATTTCACTCATAAACTTTTACTTTTTACCAAAAAATTTAATGGCCGTGGCTAATTCCGGATGATTAGCCGCAT
>JAPLWL010000018.1 GCA_026396635.1 Candidatus Komeilibacteria bacterium
CAGCCGTTGGCCTGATTATACCGCTGATCATGGGTATAGTTGGCCAGCCAGGTATTTTGGGCGGTAATCCTGGCCGGAGTTACTGCCGCCCGGTTGAAATAACCAGCCAGCATCACGGCACAGGCCTGGCCGCAATTTTTGGTATTGGCCCACTCGCCTGGCGGGTCAGCCTGTTTGATGAACGGCACGTTCAGAGAAAAGCACCGTTGCGGATAGGCATCCACGGTCGCCTCACCAGACTTACCTCCGATAGCTGGCGGTTGCTGAACCGACAAAACCTCATTGTTGAACGCTCCGGTTGGCTCTTGACCGCAACCGTTCATGAAGAAAGCCGCCATGAACACGGCCAACCAAAGATACAGCATCTTTTGATGCATTGCATCTCCTCCTTTGAGATAAAAAAACAAGAGCTGTTTAGACTCTTTGTTTAATTTCAGCCACAAACTTATTGGCTGAAAACTTATTGTATTTTTATTATATCAGTTATCTAAAAAGCATTAAAGAAAATTATCCACAAATCAATATACATATCTTACTATTCAATCGGCAATTCAAAAATAAACCGACTGCCTTTGCCCTTGCCATCTGATTCGGCCCAAAGGCGATTACCATCCATGATGATACCAAAATGGACCGGAACTTTAATTTTATTCTCCATGAATTATATAAAAAATATGGCGGCCTATGACTCCACTAAGTCTTTACCCTAAATAATAATCACCTCTCGCATAAATTAAATCGCCGCTACTTAGAATTACAAAAATAAAAATAAGCGAGCAAATAATAATTAATAATACCAGGATGGCCAGTGACGCTTCGCCGCCGGCTTTATAGCAAGGCCGGTTCTCTCAACGGCAGATTACCATCATCATTGATGAACTACTTACCTCAGCTCGCGAGCAATTTTTGCAGGCTTTGCGCGAATTAGAGGGCAATGAACAACCAGACATCTAAACCCCGGGTCTTGCAGGACTCGGGGTTTGTCATTTTTAGTATGCTGTTTTATATTACATTGATATTTAAGCATAAAAATGTTTAAATTACCTTAATCACCATTAAACACAAGTAGATGGATTCAAAAATAATCACCCTAAATAAGGCAACTAAAATATTATCACCCAACGTTGTAACTATTATTAGTGGCTCATTTGAACCATTTAATGAATACTATTTAAAACTTTTAAAATGGTCGGCTAAAAAAAATCAACCATTAGTTGTTATAGTACAAAAAAATGACATGGTTACAAAGCGCCGAGCTTTTACTAAGCTTTCAACAACCCATAACGAAAGGGCTGAAATTATCGCCAAACTTCCATTCGTTGATTACGTAATTATTGCCAACGCAACAGCTCATGATAAAAAAACTATTCAAACCATAAAACCAAAGGTTATAATATTACAACACTATAATTTACAATATAAAAAAGAAATTAAACAAGAAATTCACAAACACTCCCCTCAAGTAAAAATTCTATACTCACCTAATTATAAAAAAAATATCTCTTCCGATAATCCATTAAAAGTTAATTATCTTAAACATCAAAACAAAACCATTAGATTATTATTAAAACTATCAGCTAAAAGCCCTAATGCTTCATCAAAAATATCCGCCATTTTAAAAGATGAGAAAAACAACATCATTGTAGAAACAAGTAATTCTCAAACCGGTGATCACGCCGAAATATTGCTATTAAAACAGGCTCGACAAAAAAATATCAATTTATCTAAGTGTAGCATGTATATTCTAATCCCGCCGTGTATTATGTGTGCCAAGGCTCTGTCTAAATATAATTTTAAAAAACTATATTATATCTTTAATTATGGTTCAGGAGATGGTCTCGCCTACTTAAAAAATAAAGGTATAATAATTAAAAAATATAATGAGTCCAACAAGTAATTTGCAAAACGATAACTTTTATTATTAAATACACTATATGACCAAAAGAATAGTTATAATTCTAGAAACCGATTTTCGCGATGAAGAAGCTATATATCCATTTTATCGATTACAAGAAGATGGCTTTGTCGTTGAAATAGCAACTGACCAAAAAAAACAAGTCCTAGGTAAATTCGGCGTTCCTATACAAGGCACGATTACGTTTCAAGAATTAAATAGCGACAATTTTGATGGGGTTATTATCCCTGGAGGCAACGAAGGTCCGGATAGACTTAGAATGAATCAGGATGTCTTAAATTTTATTAGAGACATGCACAAAAAAAATAAACTAATTGCTGCTATATGTCATGGCGTTTGGGTGCTAATATCTGCTAAAATTATCAAAGGTAAGAAATCTACTTGTTATAGAGCAATTATTGACGATTTAGAAAATGCTGGGGGCATCTATCTAGATAATGCTGTAGTAATTGATAATAACATTATTACATCGAGGCATCCTCGAGACTTAGCGCCATTTGCTAAAGCAATTGTTGATTTTTTAAAAATTAAATGACCATCAACGCCTCCCTTCCCCTACTTTCAAAAAAAAGATTGATTGCCTCTCCTTCAATCCAAGATATTAAATTAGTAGAAAACCTACACATTAGGAGGCTTAATCAAAAACATCCTACTAATTTTAAAAACATCATAATCTCAAAACCTTGGGGCGCTGAATATCTTTGTGGCCGCAATAAAAATGTTGAGATCTGGGAATTATACATTAATCCAAAGTCCTCAACTTCTTTACATTGTCACCCAGAGAAAGACACATTAAATCTAATTTTAGAGGGGGAGCTCATTTTTGAAACAGTTAGTAAAAAAGAAATTTTAAGAGCCGGCGATTGTAAAATTATAAAAGCCGGTACAATCCACAGAACTACAAATAATAATCCCGAATCAACGTCTAGGTTATTGGAAATAGAATCTCCACCAAATAAGTACAACTTAATCCGCATTCAAGACTCCTATGGCCGAGAGAGCTTAGGTTATGTCCCATTAAAATTAAAAAAAATATCTGTAAAAAAAATACATATAAATCATTGTCTGGTAAATAATTTTAAAACGGATGCAAAAAATAACTACACAATAAATAAATTTATGTTTAAAAAAGGCAGCGGGGTTAATAAGTCTATAGGGATAAATGAATTACTACTGCATCAAATCAGCTTCGAAAATAACAAAAAAGATTTAATAAAAAAATTAGAATCTCTTTCGGTTAAAAATTTAATTGTATTGCAAGGATCACTAGCCGTAACAAAAAACAATGTTCCCTTCAAACTTTTACCAGGAGATTGCATATTTAACACGCCTTTGTGGAAATTAAATTGGTCCTCTAAAAAAGTAAAAAATCTGATATGGTAAATTTAGAAAAAATTCAAACTGCCATTAAAACTATCTACGCCTCTGCTTTGAAAAATAACATCTATTTATTAATTGCTGGCGGAAGTATTGGCCGAGGTAATTATGTTCCTGGGTGGAGCGACGCTGATTTATTGCTAGTATTAAATAATATTGATACTAAATCTCTATTTCTAGTTAAAAATTGTGAGGAGAAGTTGGAAAAAATTTTCAATCTTGAAATTGATACAATGATAATTACCAAGACCGCCTTTGAAAAATTATCGCCCGAGAAATTACACGGCAAGGTTAAAAACTTTCTCTTTTTCATTAATAAAACTAAAATTCTAATAAAAAACAAAGGACTTAAACTTCCCATTGTTAATTATAAAGACTTTATCTATGGCTTTTGGTCAACCTACACAAATCAAGAAAAAAACTTCTTGCGCAGAAACGCCGATGGCAATTATAAAGATAAAAGTTCTCTTCAAAAACTTTTTAAAAAAAATTTAAAGGTTATTTTTCTTTTATTAAAACAGGGCTTTGCTACACCAAAATTAGCCCCCTGCACCTATGATCAGATAATTAAATCAGCAAGTAATTATTTATCAAAATCTACTTTAAAAAAATTAGGGCATTATCAAGTAATAAGAACGGCAAATAAAATTAAAAAAATGTCTACTACTGAACTAAAAAGGGAAGTAAATGATTCCATTGACTTATTTCAAGTTATAAGTAAAATATTAATTACTAATAAACACGTAAATAAATAAATTACTATGAAAAAAGAAGTAGAAATTAAAATATTAAATATTGATAAGAAAAAAATTAAGAGTCTTTTAAAAAAATCTGGGGCTAAACAAATTCTTAAACCAAACCTAATGAAAGAGATGTACTTAGAATCCCCAGCGCACGAACGCCTTTATTCGGCTTTTCGTTTACGGTCTGAAGGAAAAAAGAACTTTCTAACCTTAAAATTAAAAAAGGGTACCAGAGAAAGTAAAAAATTTCAGGTACGGGATGAATTAGAAGTTGAGATTGGCGATTTCAATACTGCTAAAAAAATTATTCAATTAGCTGGTTTTAAAATTTTCAGAAAAAGAGAAAAAATTAGAGAAAAATACAAACTTAATAAATCAGAAATAGAAATTGATGAATATCCAAAGATGAAGCCGTACTTAGAAATAGAAACATCCTCTGCTAAAGAAATGAGTTACTTAATAAAAATATTAGGCATTTCTCTAAAATACGCCACCAACAAAACTGCTACCGAAATTATACGAGGCGCTGGGTTAAATCCTGATAATTTATTTTTTAAAGAATAACTTTTAGCAAACTAAATAGGACCGCCTGCAGCTTATTAAGCTTAGCAAGCGGTCCTTATTTGTAGCGCCCTTCTCTGACGAATTGATGAACTAAGTCTAGGTGCGATCAGATTAAGTGCATCAATCTCATGATTTTCTAAAGCGAGCGAACATACTTGAATAGTATCCTGAAAATCGTCAGTTGTGTGTAAACGATTTTCAGCTATCCTATTCTGTAACTCGCTTCCGGAATAACCCAGAGACTCCCACTCTTCAATAGAACGCGTCCTATACTTCAACCGTAGTCCTCCTTGATTCATTTTGCCCTTCACCTGTCTAAGAGACGCGTAGATATCCGCGTCCCCTTGGGCTATAACCAACAACGACTGTCCGCTGGTTAAATTATGAACCATGGCAGGAAACTGCGGTTTGTCAACCCAATCAGCATACAACAGGCAAGCCGTTGCCCGAGTTACAAACCAATACTTGCGAAATATAATTTCAATGAAGGTGCCTTCGCGCAGATCATTTAATATCATTTCTTCAAGTACGTCTCTCACGGCATCTGGCTTAATCAATATTATAGCCCAATGCTTATCCATCAACCGATCCTCCTGTGAATCCAACTAACAAGGTACGAATAATTTCAGAATAAAATATAATA
>JAPLWL010000028.1 GCA_026396635.1 Candidatus Komeilibacteria bacterium
CATTAATTTATTTGAGGGCAAAACAAAAAACCCGCTGAGGGGCGGGTTTTAGGTACAAATTTATTTTTGAAATTAATGATTCTTGGCGGCAAAGTAATGTGCAAAGGCTAGGCCCAAGCCAAAACCAATTAAGATACAGGCTAAAACCTGATTGGCCCAAAGTCCAACGCCAATGCCAATAAACAAACCAGCCGGGATCATGGTGCCGTAAGGAGACATTTTAGACATAGTAGTTTGGTTACTATTTAATAAGTAAATTATGAGCTCAGAGATGATTTTTAGCAAATAGGGAGGTACAAAACAAAAACCCGCCAAGGGGCGGGCTGAATAAGGGCGTCATTATGCTCTTTACCAGTCAAATTCACTATAGAAATTACCATTTTTAATATTTTCTAAAGCGAATTTAATATAAGGTACTATGCTATTCGGAAGTCTATCTAATTCAAACCAATTTAAATCGTCACATTTATCTACTTCTAATATAGTCGGCTCTCCCTGCCAATTTTTAGCCCTCATGAAAAAATTTATTCTTTCGTGATCATCTCCTTTTCTGTGCATGACATGGATTGTTTCCAAATCATCCTCATTTATTTCAATGCCAGATTCTTCTTTTGCTTCCCTAATCATTGCTGTTTTAGCTCGTTCATTGGCATCAATATGTCCAGCAACAACGCTGTAATTACCATCTTCATAACCAGTATTAAAACGCCGTGAAAGTAAAATCTTGTTGTCTTTTTGAAGAATTAGATGGACGGCTGCTATAAATTTATATCTTTCTTTGGTCATAAATTTAAAATAGGACTATTCTTCCTGGTAGCTTATACGAATAGCGTCTTCTAAGGAAACTTCATGAGGAATCCAGGCTTCTAACATTGAGTTAGCTGAAAATAAATTTTCATCATGATGGCTAGTTGAAGAAAAATAAGCTAGTGTTAAAGGTCTTTTTTTATCATCTTTTTTGCCAACGCTTAGTAATCTAAACTCTTCGTCTACTAGACGACCATCTCTTAAGATGATATTTTTTTTGGGCAGTTTAAAGACAAAAGCATTATTTAAAACCCCGGCATCAGCCAATTTTAACCAAGATAAAGAACGAGTCCATTTATTAAACTCTCTAACTGGAATAGTGGTTACACAAAAATTATTGCCAAATTTTTCATCTAATTCATTTAAATTTACTCCACAAGTTTCGGCTTTTTTTCTGCCGCCATCATAAAAAGTAGAACGGTTTTGTAAAACAGGAGGCGGGTTACTAGTAATAGCGTTAAAGTTTCTATCATTGGTAAAGTGAATTAAAATTTCTTCATCAGCCGTAGCTTCAAGTTGGATGGTGGCGAGTTGTTTTCTATAAAACTCAGCAAATTTTCTAGCCCTTTCTAAGAGTTCCGGATCTTCTAGCCATTCGGGTTTAAAATCTTGGGCATAATTTCTTTCACGCTTTTTTTGTTGAGGAGATTTAGGTAGTTGTTCAATACTCATTATTTTTTCAATAATTCCCTCGCAACCTCCCGATCATCCCACTTGATTTTCTGTCCATTAGCCACACACATAAACTGTTCGGCGCCTTTGCCGGTAATAATCACTAAATCATTAGGTTGGGCAAGTTCCAAGGCCTTTTTAATAGCTTGTTTTCTATCCAATATTTTTATAACTCTATCTTGTTTGTCAGCTGGAACACCGGTGGCTACTTCATTAATAATTTCCATTGGATCATCATCGTAAGGATCTTCATTGGTGATAATCATGGTATCTGAAATTTCAGATGACATTTTACCTAAAATTGGCCGGCGGGCGCGGTCACGGCCGCCGCCGCATGAGCCAAACACATGAATAACTTTGTTATGTGGAAATAATTTTAAGTAGTGAAATTTTGCTTGCCCGCCTTTGCTTCGGTGGAGCCGTAAGCGGCGGGACCCTCATTGATGGTTTCTAAGCGGCCAGCCACTGGCTTTAATTTTTTTATCGGTTCAACTAAATTAGCAAGGGGTATGTTTAAACCGGCTAGGGTAGCCAGCGCCGCTGCGGCATTGTAGACATTGAAAGATCCCACAATGGGCAATTCAAAATGATGCGGCCCAATATCAAAGGTTGAGCCGGTTGAGGTCGTAATAACATTGGTTAAAATTATTGTGTTGGTACGTCCGTGATTAATCACGGACGTACGGGTAGCATCATTTTGAATTGTGAACCCGATTTTTTTATCAGCTTTATTATTCAAAAAGTCTTTACCGTGTGGATCGTCCAAATTAGCCACGATGGTTTTTGGCAAAACAGTTTTAATTCCTTTTATAGTTAAAGTTTTTTTGGCGCAAGTGGAGAGATATTTAAATAATTTTAATTTAGCCTTTTTATAGTTGGCAAAACCGCCGTGAGATTCCAAATGTTCCGGCGTAAGGTTAGTAAAAACGATTGTGTCATAATTGATGCCCAAGTGCCGGCCTTGAGCTAAGCCTTCGGATGAAGTTTCAATAATAGCATAATCACATTTGGCCGTTACCATTCGGCTTAATAAACTTTGCAAAGCCCCGCGGCCCAGCATAGTCATTTTTTTATCATTCAGCCATTCTTTTTCAGCAATTTTAAAGTTGACGGTGGAAGCTAGGCCAACTCTATAACCCAAGTTTTCTAAAATTTGAGCTAGAAAATTAACCGTGGTGGATTTGCCATTAGTGCCAGTGACGCCAATAACACCCAATTTATTAGATGGTCGGCCGTATTTAAAATTGGCTAAAATACTTAAGCCGGCGTGGTAGGTAAGTAGCAGTTTTTTTGGTAATAATTTTTTGAGGATTGATTTTAACATGTTATTTTTTATTCCAATTCAAATTTTTTTCCAAATCTTGTTTCATTTGTTCGGCAATGGCTTGGCGCGTTTTCGCCGGCAAGCGGCATAAGTTGCAAATACTGTCAGTTGGAATTGGCCCATTCGTTTTCATAATCAGGCCGCACTTGGAACAAATATACGAATTTATTAATTCTGAGACGTTTTCCGGCTTCATACAATTCGTCGTAATTTTTTAAAGATTTTGTAGGCAGTATAGTAGGGTGGTTGATAAACTAAATCTAAACATGGTGGCCAGGCTAAATGTTGCCCGCCCCAGCTTAATTTGAACTTGGTAAAACCAGCCCAGGGATGCTTAATATCAAAGTTGCCGTTTTCATCCAAAGGGGCAATGCCGTAAAAGTCATAATAATGACAACCTTGGATTTTAGCTTGTTCAATTAGCTGCCAGTGTAAAAGGTAGGGGGCCATGATTGCCCGGTGAGCGTGATCAGAGGCGCCATGCAGATAGGTAACAGTATCGCCAAAAAAACTGTAAAGATTGGCAGCAATTACTTGG
The DNA here is from genome assembly GCA_026396635.1 of Candidatus Komeilibacteria bacterium. Lineage (GTDB taxonomy): Bacteria > Patescibacteriota > Patescibacteriia > UBA1558 > JAPLWL01 > JAPLWL01. The sequence goes on from JAPLWL010000028.1 coordinate 3,342, forward strand.
CCTTGATTTTCCGCTAACCATAATTGAAAAGTTTCTGATCCATCCTCAATCATATGTTCATAATGATCAAGGCCGTGAGCTTGAAAAGCATCGCGTTTACTGGTTTGTTGCAATAGTTTCCAAAAAGACAGTAGGTCAGCTTGAGTGCCGCGCCTAATTTTTACCTCATGTTTTTGAGCCACCTTGATATTGTAACGGGTTTTTTGATGAAAGTTATTTTCCAAATCACTTAGATCTTTACTTAAATCTAAATAGGTGGTGTGGCGCGGTTGAACCGAAGCGGTTGGTTTAAATGGCAGCTCTTGGTGCAGAGCGACTGGCAGCGGCAAGGTAGGTTCAATTTTTAAAAATAATTCTTGTTGAGCCGTGGTGCTGCAAACCTCACGAATGGAACTTAAAAAGTATTTCCAGCCTTCGGTAAGCTCCGCGTGGTCTAGGTTGGTATTTAAAACTGGGCCATGTGGGCAATATAAATAAGAAAAGCCTAGGGGTAAGTTGTGTTTAATGACTAAGGCTTGAAGAATTGTTTGGCCATCTTTTAAAACGGCAATTGGCCAAACTTTGTGATTTTCTTGTTCCTGAATGGTCTGCCAGGTTGCTGATTGCAAGACCTGGGCAAAAGGTTGCTCAATTAAGAATTTATCCCAAGCCAGCGGGTTTAAATTGGTTTCTAAACGATAAGTCATTTTTTATTTAATAAAGATAAGGCGGCTTTTAATTTTTCTTCCGTAGTAGCTAAGTTTTTTGGCAAACTTTGTAAGATTAATTTTACTTCTTGTTTGGAATAGCCCAAGCCGACCAAGGCATCGGCAATTTCACTATCAACCGGCGCAACTAAATTTTCCGCCAAGCCTAATTTGGAAAGCTGCGTCAGTTTGGATTTAAGTTCTAAAATAATTTTTTCTGCAGTTTTTTGGCCAATGCCGGAAACTGAAGTTAAAATGCTGGAGTCCTGAGAAATAACCGCCTGCATAATTTCGCCGGTAGCCGCGCGGTCTAAGACGTTTAAGGCCGATTTTGGTCCAACTCCAGAAACACTAATTAATTGTTTGAATAATTCTAGGTCTGGCATTTGAGTAAAACCGTATAATTCTTGGGCGTCTTCCCGTTGAATGTGTTGCAAGAATAGTTCAATTTCTGCACCTTCTTGAACATTTTCCCAAACCCGGGTTAAGACAAAAACTAAATAGCCCACATTATTGGCCACCACAATTAGACTCTTACTTTTTTTCTTTAAAATAGTTCCTTTTAAATAGGCTAACATATATTAGTATTGTAATAGAGTAGGGGGTTTTGGGCAAGAAAATTAGGGGAAAAAGGCCTTGATTTTTTATTAAAAAGGTTGTAACATTTTGTTCTTGTTCTTTATTTAGATGGTTAGGTTTTGATAGTTTTGGCCTCAAATCGTCAGTCAACCTCAACAGACAACAAAGGAGTCGAACGCATGGCTAATAGTCTACCGGCGATTCAACCGGGCGACAATGCCACGGTCAGGTTTCTGCTAACTCACAACTCTCAGCAGAGTCATGAGTTTTGCAGTCCGGGAAGCAAGTCTTGGCGGCGTCAATGGCGAACCAAGCACCCAACTCAGATTGGGGCGTTCAAATGTATGGACGGGCGGTTGAATTTTGGACCCATCACTGACACGCCAGCCGGCATGATTCAACCCTTCCGTAACATTGGTGGGCATTTTGATCTGGGTTGGCCGCACTGCGGGGAAGTGGTGGATGGTTGGATTCAGTATGCCATCCAAAACCGCGGCGTAGATTGCTTGGTCTTGGCTACCTATCACTACAGCAAGGGCGAGCTTCATCGCGGTTGCCGTGGTTGCGGCTATGATTGGGACTTTGCTTTAGAACAGGCCGTAACGCTCAGAGATCAGGTGGCTCGGATTTTTGATCCAGCTTACCGAGTGGTTTATCCTCTGGTGGTCGGAGTGGAAACTGACGAGGATTGTTTGATCTGGCATGGCCATGACCCAAGTCAATGGTTGGATCTAACCAATCAGTCGGCCGAAGATGAGCATGGTCTTAAAGATCAGCTGCAGAGCTTGTATCCTAATATGAGCCGGCGGATCATTAATGACTTACTGCCGTTGGTCGTGGGTAATATCGGGCACGTGGCTGATGTTAGATCCTCGCATCGGGCGATTGCCGACGCCACTCATCGTGAATCAGTGCTGGCTCTAGGGCGCGGCTTTGATTGGTTGCACCTTTTGAACAAGGTACTGATTGTGGGTCCATATAGCCCTAACTTGAGCGAGCCGATTGTTACTGCCGCTTCCATTCTATGGGAGAACTGGCAGGAAGGTCGGGTTAATCAGGAAGATGGCTTGGCCTTGATGTCTTCGGCGGTTTTCCGCGAAGAAGGCTCGGCGCGGATTCGGGCGCAGGAAAAAGCCGCAGTCATGGCGCGGATTGCTCAACAGGCAATTAGAGATAAATTGCCGGAGCTTTCTAAGATCTTGCAGTGGGTGGTTGGAGTGACTGATCTCAACACCCGTTACTTCCACCGGTTGGAAGTGAATCTATAGAGTATATAGCCAATTGCTTAAGGGGGAAGCAGTTGGCGAAATAAATCAACAAACGTAAAACAAGAAGTCGAGGCTGGGAGGTCTCGACTTTTTCGTTGGCAAATTTTTGTAAAATAAC
>JAPLWL010000003.1 GCA_026396635.1 Candidatus Komeilibacteria bacterium
AAATTAAAAAAATTGCTAATTTGGCTAACTTTAGTTATATTCGTCAAAAAGGGCCCTATGGTAATGGCACGCCGGTTTTAAATGCTAAACATTTAATTGGTAATGAACCATTTGCCGTACTTTGGGGCGATGAATTTTTCTACGGGCCGCGTCCTCGTCTCCAAGAATTATTAGAAGTTTACGAAAAATACGGCGATCCGGTTTTAACCGCCTATGAAGTTGATTTAGAAGACACCAAAAAATACGGTATCATTGCCGGGGTCGAAGTAGAACCAAATATCGTGCAGGTTTCTACTATTATTGAAAAACCTGGTCCGGACAAAGCCCCCTCACGTCTGGCCGCCATGGGCGGCTACATCTTAACCCCGGATATTTTTGAAATTTTAGAACACACCCGCCTGGGTAAGGATAATGAGCTCTGGCTAGTTGATGCTATTTTTGAACTAGCTAAATCTCGGCCAATCTACGCCAAAAAAGTTAGCAGTCGCTACTATGATATTGGCTCTAAAATGAGTTGGTTAAAAGCCAATGTTGATCTGGCTCTAAACGACCCCGACATTAAACTTGATTTTGCTAATTTTCTCCAAACCAAGCTATCTGAGACAAAAAAATAAAACCTATGAAAAAATTTTTACTCCTCTTTGCCTTACTAACCATTACTCTAACCACCAGCGGCTTTTCTTGCAAACTAAATCCTTTTGCCAGTTCTGATAATCAACAACTCTTGCAGCCTGTCACTTTAGAATATTGGACCGTTGACCAGAGCACGGATAATCTTAAAGAATTATTAAGCCAATGGCGGTCTGTTCACCCCAATATCATTGTTAACCTAAAACGGTTTCGGGCTGAAGAGTATGAACAAAAATTATTAGAAGGCTGGGCTCAAAATAAAGGCCCGGATGTTTACAGTCTGCCTAATACCTGGCTCAGAAAATATGGCAAATTTATTACTCCCATGCCCGGGAGCATCCAATTGGCTTTCCAAGAAATCACTAAAACTTTAGGTAAAGAAGATGTAGTTACCACTATTAAAAAAGTAACCCTCTTAAGCCCGGCTCAAATCAGCCGCAATTATCTTCAAGCAGTTACCGATGATGTAGTCTGGGGCAACAAAGTCTATGGCCTGCCTATTAGTTTTGATACTTTGGCTTTATTTTATAATCAAAAATTACTGGATGCCGTAGGCTTGCCAGTGCCCCCAGCCACCTGGACCGAAGTTAAAGAAGCAGTTAAAAAATTAACCTTGCTGGAAGCTGGTAATAAAATTAAACAAGCCGGCATTGCCTTAGGCACAGCCAATAACATTCCTCAGGCAGTCAACATTGCCATTGCTTTAATGATCCAAAACGGCGTTCAAATGTCCGCTGACAATGGCAGCGTTACTTTTAATCAAACTGTTAAAACTGGCGACCAAACTATTTCCCCAGCCTTAGACGCCCTTAATTTCTATACTGATTTTGCCGACCCACTTAAAGAAACTTACAGCTGGAATAAAGACCTGGCTACGGCCACTGATCTGTTTTTGCAAGGCAAATTAGCCATGTTTTTAGGCTTAGCCAGCGAATTGGCCAATTTAAAAAATCGAGCGCCCAAGTTGGATATTAAAGTAGCACCTTTGCCACAAATTGCTGGTGCCTCAACTCCTCTTAATGTGGGTCAGTATTGGGTAGAAACTGTTTCTAAACAAACCAAACAACCAGAAGCGGCCTGGGGTCTGGTTTGGTTTTTAACTCAATCACCAAATGTAGAAAAAATTCTGGCAAAAACCGGCCAAGCCGCTGCTCTTCGTTCCCTCATTGATCAGCAAAAAAGAAGTGATCAGGATGTTAGCGTTTTTGCCGAACAAAGTTTAACTGCCAAAACTTGGTACCGCGGCGTCCAGCCAGAACAAATGGAAAAAATTTTCTTGGAGCTAATAACTACCTTACCTCAGGCAGCTAATCAACAACAACTCATCAATCAAACTACCGAACGACTCAACCAAACTTTAATTGAACCAAAATAACTACTTATGTTTATTATTTTACCCTTAGCCCTAGTTGTTGCTTTCCTACCTCGGCTAGCTACGGCCATCCAAGTTTTGCCCCCTTGCACCGCTACCGGCAACTGCCAGCTCTGCGACTTTGTCTTGGGTTTTATGAATATCATGCGCTGGGGCTTTGGTATTGTTGGTGCCGTAGCCATTCTCTTTCTGATTATTGCCGGCCTGGGTTGGATTATGTCTCAGGGTAGTCCGGATAAAATTAAAAAAGCTAAAAATAGAGTGATTGGCGTAGTTACCGGCCTAGCCATTATGCTGGTGGCCTGGCAAGTTACTAATTTTCTAGTGGCCGCTTTTGCCCTTAATAATAACCCTGGTCAGGCCGCTAAAATTCAAACCTCACCCTCACTTTTTTCCTTTAATAATGGCACGGTTTGGTACAATGTTTGTTCTGGTAGTTTAGGGGCACGGGCTTGTAGCGGCCGTGGCGATGGCGCCCCCTGTGAACAAGGTGCCGGTTATTGCCTAAAAGGCCAATGCCAATCCGGTGGCAAACTGGCCTGTGAATTTTTAAGTACCGACCCAGATTTTAAAAAGTATTTCACCAATTATGCCTGTCAGGAACAAAGCCTATGTGACTTTAACCAAGACCTAGGTCAAGGCTATTGCGGTGGAGATGATTATGAAAATACCCATTGCTGTCTACCAAAAAATTTAACTACTCCTAATCCCTAAATAATTTATGGCCAAAAAAACTTTTTTCTTTGTTTTACTTTTTCTTTTACTAAGCGCCCTACCCACTCTGGTTCTTGGTGTGGTTAATCCCGCCCAAGGTGACACCCCTGTTCCTGCGGGAGCCAATGCTAATGCCGGCAACTATGTCCTAGATAATCCCCTGGGCAACGCTAATACTGTTCAAAATGTAATTGAAAATATTATTAAGGCTCTCTTGGGTCTGGTGGGAGTCATTGCCTTGGTTATGTTCATTTTAGGCGGCTTTAAAATCCTCACCGCTGGTGGTGACGGCAAAAAAGTTCGCACTGGCCTAGATACCATGCTTTGGGCCACCTTAGGCCTACTTCTAATCTTTGCCAGCCGCATCCTCTTAACTACCATTCTCAAGGCTTTCCAAGGATAATATTTTCTGATATACTATTAGTAATTAATTCAGTAATTTTCTAGTCTTGGAGACAATTTATATCAAATCGTTTCCAAACCAAGAAAGGGGGTGAATATGAAAAAAACCTTACTAATTGCTAGCTGGCTATTATTACCCAGCTTAGCCCTAGCTCAAGAAGCGGGAGGCAATTTGTCTTTAGGCCTAGAGATTGTTGGTTCAACCGGTTTAGGAACTGCTGACCCAAAAATCGCCATCATCAACTTGATTCGGATTTTAATGGGTTTCCTAGGTATCATTGCTGTAGCCATTATCTTATTAGGTGGCTTTAAGTGGATGACCGCCCAAGGCGCTGATGATAAAGTTAAGGCTGCTAAAAAATTAATCACGGCTGGTCTAACTGGTTTAGTGATTGTCTTAGCTGCTTTCTTGATCGCCAACTTCGTAATTTCAACTATTGGCAATCAAATTATCAGTAATTAACTTGTCCTCTATTTAAATCAAGACGTCTAGTGGGCGAATCGTCACCAATTAGATTGCCCACTATGGTCTGAATTAAATTTATGAAACAACGTATCTTTTCTTTACTTTCTTTGGTTGCCATAAGCAGCCTTATTTTTGTTAATCTGTTAATGATTGGGCCCAACTTAACCATGGCCGCCGAGGATGTTGTTAATCAAATCCAAAACGGAGTTAATGAAACTGCCACTAATGTTGGCATTAATAGCACTAAATCACCGGAAGAGTTAGCCGGAAAAATCATCAATACCATCTTGGCTTTTTTAGGGGTAATTTTTTTGGCTCTAACCATTTATGCCGGGTTTCTATGGATGACAGCCGGCGGCGAAGAGAAAAAAATTACCACAGCCAAAGGCATTTTAAAATCCTCTATTACTGGGCTGATTATAATTCTAGCCGCTTACCTCTTGGTTAATTTTGTCATCTTCACTTTGATTGGAAAAAATTTATGAGCTCATTTTTTTCTTTTCGCCATTCCTATTGGTTTATAGCTAGCCTGGGCTTTATTTTAACTTTTCCCACTAAAATCTTAGCCGCCATCCCAGAGAATCTCAAAAATAAATTAAATACTTTTAGCAGCGAAGCTGGCTATGGCGCGGTGGCCGAAGCTGACTACTCCACTTCTGGCTTGGCCGGCAAGATTGGCTCAATGGTTAAAATCCTTTTGGCTTTTTTGGGTATAGTTTTCTTGATCTTAATTATTATTTCCGGCTTTAAATGGATGACCACCAATAATCCGGAAGAAATTAAAAAATTACGATCCAGAATTGTTAATGCGGTTATTGGTTTAGTTATCATCTTAGCCTCTTACGCCATTACCTACTATATTCTGACTAGCTTGATCCCAACTGACTTAGCGCCTGGTTTACAAACTGTTCAATAAAACTGTTTTATATGCGATATCAAAAATTTTTTATTAGCCAAATCTTAATCAGTTTAGTTTTATTAGCCAGCTGTTCCTTGGTTTTTGCCGAGCCAGCTGATCCTAACGCCAATACTCAAAATACCACCTTTAAAACTTTTGCTCAGCAGAGCGGTTTTACCAAAGAACTAACCGACAAACCAATGAGTCCTCTGGCTATTATTACTTCCGTCATTAAAATTGCTCTGGGTTTCTTGGGGGTTATTTTCTTGGTCTTAATTATTATTTCCGGCTTTAAATGGATGACCACTAATAATCCGGAAGAAATTAAAAAAATTAAAGCTAAAATTATCAATGCCATAATTGGCCTACTCATTGCTTTTGCCGCTTATGGCTTAACTACCTTTATTTCCGGGGCTATTTTCAGCAGCCTGGAAGTACCCAATGCTTAAAGCTATATGAAAAAAATTTTTACTTTTTTTAGTCTAGTTTTACTGCCCCGTTTAGTCTTAGCAACCGGCGAAGCACCGGCCCCTGCCTCACTTAAAGAAACTTTCAATAGCCAACTAAATCAAGCTGGTGGCAGCTTAGGTTATAATCTAGCTCTAACCGGTGAAGCTTTTATTAACACGGTTACTGGTAAAATCATTGCCATTGCCCTGGGTTTTATTGGTATTATTTTCTTTGTCATGATTTTTATGTCTGGCTACCAATGGTTAATGAGCGGCGGAAATCCAGAAACAATTAAAAAGGCCCGCCAACGGTTAATTAATTCCAGTTTGGGCCTGGCTATTGTTTTAGTTGCCTACCTCATTACCATTTTTATCTACAACAAACTTAAATTAGCAATTGGTTAGTTTATGAAAAAAATTATTTTTAGCTTTTTAATTTTGTCGGTGGTTATTCTTAGTTTGCCACTATTACTTAATGCCGAAACGCCTCAACCAGACAAAAGCCTGGAAAATCTTAACAGCGTTGCTCGCCAAGCCGGTCTTCAATCACAAACTGTTAATCCCGCTTCACCAATGGTCATTGTTTTAAGAATTGTTCAGATGGCCATGGGCTTTGTTGGTTTAATTTTCTTTATTCAAATTTTTACCAGCGGCTTTCAATGGATGACTTCGGCCGCTAATCCGGAAAAAATTAAAAAGGCCAAAGCACGAATAACTAATGCCGTGATGGGCTTAGCTATTTTACTAGCCGCCTATTTAATTACCGGCTTTATCATCCACTATCTAGTCCTCAGCACTGCTGCTATCCGCTAATTGGCAATGCCGCGCCTTTCTTTAATTAGTAAAAAAATCATTGCTCATTTTCGCCGCCATCCGGCCCTCTGGCTATTTGGCGGTATTTTTGTCTATTGGTTAATTTTCATCACCATCAGCTTGTGGAAATATTTCCATTTTGGCTATAACGGGTTAGACTTAGCCATCTTCAACCAAGTTTTATTCAACTCTTCCCATGGCAATTTATATTACTTTACCATTCATCCTCAGTCCTATTTAGGCGACCATTTTAACTTATGGCTAGCCCCCTTATCATTACTCTATTCGCTGTGGCGCCAGCCGCAATTCTTGCTGATCTGGCAAACTATAATTTTAGGCGCCACGGCCTGGCCAATTTTCAAGCTAGCTAAAAAATTTGTCTCACCCGAACTAGCCTGTCTGATTGGTTGGACTTGGCTGCTTAATCCCTTAGTCCAAAACACTAATGTTTTTGAATTCCATGAATTACCCTTAGCCATTTTTCTATTTGCCTGGCTGACTATTTTCTGGCTAGAAAACCGATCTGGTCCATTCTATTCTCTAGCCCTACTTAGTGTTATGGTCAGAGAAGATGTGGCCCTTGCCGTCATGATGTTTGGCCTCTTGGCCATAATAGAAAGGCGTAAAATAATTTGGTGGCTAATTCTGCCTCTTGGTTTTGGCTGGTTTTTAGCGGCCACTAAACTGATTAGCCTGCTTAACCCCCTAGGACACTATAAATTCCTCTTTACTACCAATGGCTAGGCAAAACCTTACCGGAAATTATCATTAATGGCTTAACTCAACCTTGGCTGATTTTTGATAAATTAATCAGCCCACAAAACCTAGCCATGACCCTGGCGCTATTTTTGCCCTTTGCCTTTATTAATTTCCGCTGGTCTAAATACTGGCTACTAGCCCTGCCCATTTATTTCCAGCTGATTTTAGGCGGCTCAATCAATGCTTTAATTGTTATTAAAACCCATTACTCTAACCTTCTGCTTCTGCCTTTATTTTTGGTTTTTATTCTAGGTCTAGCCAAATATCAACAGCACTCTTTACCAAAATGGTGGCAAAAATTATTTTCGGCCGAAAAAAAACTAGCGGCCATTGTAGTCACCGTAGCTATAATTTACGTCAGTCTAACTATGGGACCAATTCTCCCTTGGTTAAACCAACTCACCTTTGGGCCAAAAGGTGAGACTGCTTGGGCTAAAACCCAATGGCAGCTAGCTAAATTAGTTCCACCTCAAGCCAGTTTACTTAGTTCCTATGCCATACTCAGCGCCCTCTCCAGCCGAGAAAAAATTTATGCTCTTAATTACGCCTTTACCGGCAAACAGCAATTATCCGACAAAGATTATAATTTAACCGAAGACTTAGAGGCTATTCTAATAGACACCTCTGACCTCTTATTCTATCAACTCCAAGCTCAAAATTCCTCTCTCTGGCGAAAGCAATACCCGACCGGCGATGATCGGCTGCGACAAATTATTGCCGAACGCCACCTTCAACCCAATTTAGCCATTGGCCCAATTGTTTATTTTAACAAGTTTGCCGATTCACCCATAAGCCTTTGGTCTACTTCCAGTCTTAGCGCTGCCACTAACTACCAAAATATCTCTTTAGAAAACAACCTACATTTTTTGGGCTGGAGTAATTTAAATCAAGCTAAATTAAAAACTGCCGGTGAGCTACTGCCGCTCAGCCTATTTTGGCAAGCTAATCAAACTCCCAGTCAAGATTGGCAGCTCCAATTAACCGTGGTTAATAAAAATAATAGCCCTCTTTATCAAAAAATTTATCCTTTGGCTTACGGACTCTACCCAACCTCGGCTTGGCAGCCGAATGAAATTGTCCAAACCAATTATTGGTTTTGGCTGCCGCCCAATTTACCAAAAAATGCTAAAATTCAATTACAACTCATCTACCCCAAAGGATCCCTAACTTTAAATGACCTGGGTTCTTTAGATTATCTACTAGCCAAGCCGACTCTTAGCAAAATTTTCTTAACCCTGCCGGCAGCTAACTAAAATTTATTTTACCCGGTAAATGCTTTCAGCTGAATTGCGATAAACTAATTCCAGCCAATCAATTACCCCAGGATCAAAAGTTCCTAATTTTTTTTCTTTTTTACCAAACCAAACATAGTCTACGCCCAAAAAATTTAATAATTCTTTTTTATTATCTAAATCCTGATTATCTTTATAAAAATATTCAACCCAAAGATTTTTTTGCTTAATATTAATCATACCAAAGCCGCTATGACCAATCAAAGAAAATCGGCCGGTCAAACCAGATAAAATATTACCCCAAGCCGAGAAATTAGCCATAATTATTGAATTTCTAGGTAAATTATACTTAGCCCAGTCGGTGGCCAAAAAAACCTCCGGCGGTTGGAAAACAAAACCAAAATCAGCTGTTGGCTTTTTATAAATTAAAATATTGCCAACTACCGAGTAAACATTGCCTAAACATAAAAAAATAATTAATAACCACTTAATTAAAATTCTTAGGTCAGCGTCTTTAATTTTTTGACATGTATATTCAACGCCCAATACAGCAAAAATTGTTAAGGGCATAGAAAAGCCCAAAAGGAATTTGGCATTCAATTGCTTTGAAAAAATAACAACCACCAGCCCCTGGATTAAAAACCAAGTCAACATAAATTGCCTATAAAGATCAGCTCG
>JAPLWL010000026.1 GCA_026396635.1 Candidatus Komeilibacteria bacterium
AAACCACAACCTAAATTTATAGCGGCGGATATTTCAGTTCCGGCCCTAACTTTGGCTCGGCACAACGCCAAGCTTCATGGCACCAAAATTAACTTTATTAAATCCGACTTACTTAATAATTTAAAATCTTGCCCCGATTGGATTATTGCCAATCTCCCCTACTTAGCCCCGGCGGACTTATCAAAAAAATTAATTAAAACCGATTCGGTTTTAAGTTTAGGTTTTGAACCTCGTCGGGCTTTGTTTGCTGATTCAACAGATGGACTAGCCGCTTTTAAAAAACTTTTTAGCCAAATAAAAAAACGCGGCCAGTGTCCGCAAAAACTTTATTTAGAATTTCACCCGCCGCACCAAGCTCAATTGCGTAAAATCATCAAACAATTTTTTCCTAAAGCAAATATAGTTACCCTTGCTGATTATAGCGGCCAACAACGTTTTTTAACCATCAACTTTTAAAGTAAAACCCAACGGCGCTTCCTGGGTAAAATCTTTAGCCGGACAAGCTCCTTTGCCAGGTATGCCCGGCAATTCAAATTGCATCACCTGAAAAACAGCAAAAGGTTTGGTGCAGCCAAAACTGCCAGCCGGAAAATAACGATATCGATAATAATGACTGGCATCGTTTTTTGGATCAAAAGGATTAAGACTTAACCAGCCCTTATCTTTAATTTCTTTTAAAAAACCATTGCCGCTGGCATCTAAACTAGTATCCCAACCGTCTAGATCGACCTGAGTGGCCGGATAAGTTCCAAGCTGGGAATTATATAAATTTAAAGCATTCTGAATAGCCTGAATATCACTGGCTCGCCGATAATCACGCACCCGATTCCAATGGCGATTGAATAAAATCATAATCGCCACCAAACAAAAAATAAAAGCCGCCACAATTATCGCGCGGCCAATCCACAATATTGTTAAATTAACTTCACCATTTTCCTGGGTCAACATAAAAATATTATAACACACCCCGTACCAAAACGATACGGGGTGTTTAAAATCAATAGGCTAAATACTTGAATTACTCTTTGGTGACCTCAACGCCTTCTTTGGGCTCTTCAACAGCACCCACCGGCAATTCAACTTTTACTTCAGCTTGCAAAGAAGCTAATTCTTCAGCTGACCGCGGTCGATCTACCATCGCCACCACTACTTCCCCGTCAACTTTAGATTTAATGTCTTTAGGCAAAACCAAATCCTTTACTTTAATAGCTGAATCAAAATCAACCAAAGCACTAATGTCTACGGTAATTTCATGAACCAAAGCGCCTGGCAAACAAGCCACTTCCAATTCATCAAGGGCTTTAACCAAAATTCCGCCTTCGGTTTCTATAGCTGCTGACTCACCAATAAAGGTTAATGGAATAGCCGTTTCAATTTCTTCATCCATTCTAACTTGATAAAAATCAACGTGAATCAATTGGCCAGTAACCGGCTCCTGTTGGTAATCATGAATTAAAACCGGAGTGGTTTTGTCTTCCACGGTTAAATCAATAATGGTATTTTCTCCGGCTTGCCGCCAAATTTTTTCCAACACTCGGCCGTCCAACCACAAATGAAGATTGGCAGTATTGTGGCCATATAATTCAGCCGGCACTTTGCCGCTGGCTTTTAAGGCGGCTAAATCTTTAGTTGGCATTTCTCGTGAACTAGCACTTAACTGTAAATGGTCCATAAAACTATCCTTTCTATACAACCTACTTAATCAATGAATTAACTTGATTGTTTTTAGCAAAAAATTCATGTAAAGTCAAGAGCTCATCAGCTGCCAGCGGCCCACCAGACTGCTGGGCCTGATCCACCAACTCACCATAAGTTAAGTCCGTGGGCCAGCCCGAAAAGGCCGGCAAACCCCTTGGTTGGTTCAAAAGAAAAATTAAACCCACCAAACAATGGGGGCATTGGAAATAAAACCAATAACTATCGTCCACTTCCTGAAGTAACTCTGTTTTAAGCACCT
>JAPLWL010000060.1 GCA_026396635.1 Candidatus Komeilibacteria bacterium
CTTTGCCAACTTTTATCAGCCATTGGTTTTATAAGGGTTCTAGCCAAAAAACTTATAGCCATTGGGGTACGGCTTTGGCTGGTAGTTTGACTTTTTTTCTGCCTTGCGGTTTTACTCAGGCGATGCAGATTTACGCTTTAGCTTCGGGTACTTTTTGGTCTGGGGCGTTGATTATGTCTCTTTTTGCTTTGGGTACGAGTCCGGCGCTTTTTGGCTTAGGTGCTCTCACTTCAGTTTTTTCTGGCAAAAAGAGCCAATTATTTTTTAAGGTGGTTGGCGTAGGAGTGATTATTTTAGCAGTGGTTAATATTAATAGTGGGTTACGGCTGTTGGGTTGGTCTGGTTTGCCGGCTAATTCTTCTACCGCCGAACAAAGAGTTGATCTAAATTGGCAGGGCCGAGTAGAGCAGTCCGGCGTGCAAATTGTTGATGGTGTTCAGATAGTAAAGATGGCCGAAAGTGCGCGGGGTTATTCCCCTAATCAGTTTGTGATTAAAAAAGGTTTGCCAGTAAGATGGGTGATTAATGCGCAAAATACTTTTACCTGCGCTAGTAGTTTGTTGGTGCCAGCTTTGAAAATTCAAAAGAATTTAACTGCTGGAGAAAATGTGATTGAGTTTACTCCTAAGCAGGTCGGCCGGTTAAATTTTTCCTGCTCCATGGGCATGTACGGCGGACAGTTTGAGGTGATTGAGTAAATTTAATTATTCAAATGGTAATTGAGTTGTAAGTGTTCTGGATTCCCGCTTTCCCGCCCGCAACGCCAAGCGTAGCTTTGGCGGGCGCGGCGCGGGAATGACTAAGGAAATAATTATATACTATGAAAAAAATTGATTTACAAATTACTGGCATGCATTGCGTTTCTTGCGCCTCATTAATAGAAAAGAGCCTGGAAAAAGTTTCGGGCGTGTCGGGGGTTAATGTTAATTTTGCTACGCAAAAAGCGCGAGTAGAATGCGCAGATCAAAACCAAGAAACTTCTTTAACCCAGGCGGTTAAACAGGTTGGTTATGGTGCTGAAGTAATGAAGGGTGAAATGGCTGGCCATGATCACAGCCAAATGGTTAGGGAGCAAGAAATTAGAAAAGAGCGTAATTGGTTTTTTATTAGCTTGGTTTTGTCGTTGCCGATTTTGATTTTAAGCATGGTGTTTAAAGACCTGACTTTAATTAGTCGAGTTGTTCAATCAATTCTGGCTGGCGTGATTCAGTTTGTTATTGGTTTTAGATTTTACCGCGGCGCTTGGTATGGTCTTAAAAATAAGACAACCAACATGGATACGTTGATTGCCGTTGGAACCAGCGCCGCTTATTTATACAGTTTAGCCACCACCTATTTAATATCTGGTGATATTTTTTATGAGACTTCTTCGTTGCTTATTACTTTTGTGGTTTTAGGTAAATGGTTGGAAGCACGAACTAAAGGCAAGGCTGGCGAAGCTATTAAAAAGTTATTAGGCTTGCAGGCTAAAACTGCCAGGGTGATTCGTAATGGTCAAGAATTAGAAATACCGATTGGTGAAGTGGTAGTGGGTGATTTAGTTAGGGTTCGGCCGGGAGAAAAAATTCCGGTTGATGGGCAAGTGACGGAAGGTTATTCCAGCGTGGATGAATCAATGATTTCTGTAGAAAGTTTGCCAGTGGAAAAAAAGGTGGGGGACACAGTGATTGGGGCAACCATTAATAAAATTGGCAGCTTTATTTTTAGAGCAGAAAAGATTGGTCAGGCCACGGTTTTGGCTCAAATTGTTAAGGTGGTGAGTGAGGCGCAGAGTATTAAAGCGCCGATTCAAAAATTTGCTGATAAAGTTTCTGGTTATTTTGTGCCAACGGTAATTGGGATTGCTCTAATTACCTTTGCCATTTGGTATTGGGTGATCGCGGCGTCATTTGTTACCAGTTTATTGGCTTTTACCGCAGTTTTGGTGATTGCTTGTCCGTGCGCCTTGGGCTTGGCTACTCCCACTGCGATCATGGTGGGTACTGGCAAAGGCGCGGAGAATGGCATTTTAATCAAAGGTGGAGAAGCCTTAGAAGTAGCTAATAAAATTACCAAAATAGTTTTTGATAAAACCGGTACCTTAACCAGAGGGCAACCGGAAGTTACTGATATTATTTCTTTAGGTGGTGCTCCTCAAGAAAAAATTTTATTATTAGCGGCTTCTTTAGAAAATCATTCAGAACACTCTTTAGCGGAAAGTATTGTAAAAAAAGCTAAAGCTGGGCAAGTAAATTTATTGCCAGTTAGTCACTTTCAAGCTATTCCCGGCGCCGGCGTCAGCGGAATGATTGATGATCAAAGTATTTTATTTGGCACAGTTAAACTGATGATTGACCATAGTTTGACCATTAGCAATCAAGTTAATGAGGAATTGTTGCGGTTGGAGACTGCCGGTAAAACCGCCATGCTGTTGGCGGTGGCTAAACAAGTGGTTGGAATTATTGCAGTCGCTGATACTATTAAACCAACTTCTAGAGAAGCGGTTGAATGGTTAAAAAAATTAAATATTGAGAGCGTGATGATTACCGGTGATAATTTGCGGACAGCTCAAGCGATTGCTAAAGAAGTTGGCATTGAGCGGGTGATTGCCGGCGTGTTGCCGGCTGGTAAAGCTGAAGAAATAAAGAAGTTGCAAATTCAGAATCAGAAAATAGCCATGGTTGGAGATGGTATTAATGATGCGCCAGCTTTAGCCCAAGCCGATTTAGGTATTGCTATGGGCTCAGGCACGGACATTGCCATAGAAACTGGGGGCATTGTTTTGGTAAAAAATGACTTATTGGATGTGGTTAGGGCCATTCGCTTAAGTCGGGCCACTTTGCGGAAAATTAAGCAGAATATGTTTTGGGCATTATTTTATAATAGCATTGGCATTCCCATTGCGGCTTTGGGTTTATTACGGGCAGAGTTTGCTGGGTTAGCTATGGCTTTAAGTAGTGTTTCGGTAGTACTGAATTCTTTATTGTTAAAACGAAGTAAATTGAAGTAAAAATAAAAAATAGTTCTGAGATTTTGGGACTATTTTTTTACTTTATAGTGTAGCTGAATGATATTGGAGCTAATTTTTTTAATAGTTTTTAATTGGAGTGGCAGCAGGAATTTTGCTGGTTTAAAAATCGGTAGGCCTTGACCTACAATAACTCCTTCAAAATTAATAATGACTTCATCAATCAAATTGCTTGCAGCAAAGGCGCTATTATTAGTTGACCCGCCAACTAAAATAATTTCTTTAAAGCCAAGTTTAGCGGCTAAGGCTATGGCTTGTTTTGGGGAGGTGGCTAATAGATAGTCAGCTGGTAGTTTTAATTTATTGTTTTTGGAAACAATAATTTTAGTAATGCCCTTTAAAGAATTTTTTTTTCTTTTATCACAGCCACTAACAACTTGATAAGTTTTTCTGCCCCAAACTAGGCAACTGGTTTTGGTGACGGTTTTAATAAATTCCCACCAGTTTTTGTCAGATAAAAAATCTTCTCCATTATTAGTAGTAGCAATGATGCCATTTAAAGAGGCGGCCATCCATAGGGTAATTTTCATATAGTTTTAATAATTTAAGTTTTTTTTCTGTAATTTTAGATGGAGACTAAAGAGCCGGGCGGAGTTGAATAGTGGTAAGAAGTCGGTGACAAAGTTGTAAGCAGCGGCGCCAGCCGGGCCAATAATTTTGCCAAAAACCAGGGTAAAACCAATTACATTGACCAGGCCCCAAATCCAAAAATCTTGCCGGGCAATTTTAAGAGTATAGTGGCTTAAACGAACCATTTCGGGGATTTCTCTTAAATCATCTCGCATTAGAGCGATGTCGGCTGCTTCAATCGCTGCGTCTGAACCAATGGCGCCCATGGAAATGCCAATGTCAGCCAAAGCTAGAGCGGCGGCATCGTTGACGCCGTCGCCGACCATGGCCGTGGTTGAATTTTTTTGAATAACCCCTTTAATGTATTTTAGTTTGTCTTGAGGCATTAAGTTGGCGTGATATTCGTTTAGACTTAGTTTATTGGCTACCCGCTCAGCTACTTTTTGATTATCGCCGGTTAACATTATCAATTTTTTTACCCCGGCTTGTTTTAGCTGTTGCATGACTGGCAAGCTCTCGGGCCTTAATTCATCGGCCAAAGCTAAAAAGCCTACTAAGTGATCGTCACAGGCAATAGCAATGACGGTGTAACCCTGGGCTTCGGTTTTTTCAAGTTCTTCCAGTTCCGCCGCCTCCAGGTTAATTTTTGATTCTTTAATAAAGGCCAGATTGCCGGAGAATATTTTTTTAGTATCATAAACCACAGCTAAGCCTTTGCCGGGAGTTTCTTTAAAAATATCTGGATGAGTAAAAGAAATTTTTTCTGTCTCAACATATTTCATAATTGATTTGGCAATGGGGTGGTCAGAAATACATTCAGCCGCCGCGGCGTAACTTAATAAATCAGCCAGTTTGAATTCTTTAAAAAGATGAATTTTTTCAACTTTTAATTGGCCGCGAGTCAGGGTGCCGGTTTTATCAAAAATAATTTTATCAACACGAGCTAAACCTTCTAAAAATTCGCCACCTTTAATAATCACGCCGCGGCGGGCGGCATAACCAATGGCCGCCCAAAAGGTCATAGGGATGGCGACGGCAATATCATCGGCGCAAGCTACTAGCAATAAAGATAGAACTAAATTAGAATCATTGGTAATTAAATATATCAAAATGGCCGCACTCACCGTGATGACAATATAGCGGCTGGCAAAACTTTCGCCCAGAGTTCGGATTTTAGCCTTACTTTTTTGAGAGCCCTCTACCAGTTGGACAATTTTTTCCAAGGTGGTGTCTTTGCCAACTTTTTCCGCCCGGATAGTTAATGATCCGGATTCATTAAGGGTTGAGCTATAAACTTGATCACCAACTTTTTTATTAACTGGCATGGATTCGCCGGTTAAAGAGGATTCATCAAGGGCCGCTTCACCTTGAATAATAGTGCCATCAACCGGCAATCTTTCGCCAGCTTCAGCTATAACTAAATCGCCAATTATTAATTGTTCTATTGGTATTTCTATAATAGTTTGATTTCTTTTTACTTTAGCCTTTTCGGGCCGTAATTTAAGCAGGCCTTTGATAGATGAGCGGGCCTTATTTTTGGTATAAGTACCAAAAATTCGGGCTGAAGTTAACATCAAGCCAATAAAAGCCGCTGAGGTCCATTCTTTGGCAATCAGGGAAGCAATTAAGGCCACACTAGCCAAAAGATCAACTGAAATTTGTCGCTCTTTTATAGAGCGGAGGGCGTTTATTAAAACCGGGATAGTGCCAATTATTGAAGTGGTGATAAAAATAACCTCGCTGGCCGCTAGTGGCAAAATATGAAAATAAAAGAGTATCAGAGGAATCAGTAAAATCGTGAATAAAGCTTTGTCAAAATAGTTCAATATTTTATCCATAATTATTTAAGTATATCAAAAATCGTTAGATAAACAAAAAACAGCCCTGGTCATCAGGGTTGCCTTTATTTTTTTATATTGGAGCGGGTAGGGGGAGTCGAACCCCCATCTTCAGCTTGGAAAGCTGTAATAATAGCCGCTATACGATACCCGCCTACGTTCTGCTTTGCAGAACTCCGGCGAGGCAGGCCCGCCAAGCTCTCTGCAAGGTATTCGAATAATTTTTTACCTCGTAATGAAGTCGAATGGTCGGGGATGTGGGACTCGAACCCACGACCCCTTGCTCCCAAAGCAAGTGCGCTAGCCAACTGCGCTAATCCCCGAAAAGTGAAATTAGAATATCATTAAAAGCTGGAAAAATCAAGGCGGTGGTTTTTAAAACCGCCGAGTGAATTCGACGGTTTTGTGTCACCTCCTGTGGTAGTAAATAAGTTGAAACAGCAGAACGAAAGATAGAATACAGCCCGGGGTCTGGGCGATTTTCAAGAAAGTGTCCGGCTTAAGCCAGCCATAGGTGGTCCAGAGGGTGTAGGTGCAGACTGAAGCGTAGATCAGTTGCGGCGCTAAGCCGTCACAACTTTTTCTCCGATAGTTTTTGATGAGTTGGGCTGGCAGACCAAACAAAACAATGATTAGAGAAGATCCGGTGGCTAATAGCCCGAACAATTTGGTCACATCCATTATTTGCCTCAATTGGTTTGGTGCTCTGAGTACAAGGTGCTGACGAGTTATCTTAGTCCAGGTTTTAGGTGAAGTCAAGGTAAATAAAAAAGAATTCTTTTGGTGCCGACCCGCTGCGCTAGCGCGTAGCGCGGCGAGGAAGCAGAGTCCCCGCCAGAGGCGGGCAGGGAACTGCCGATCCCGCACAACTTTCCCGACAAGTCGGGATCGTGTGCGGGGCAGGCGCAAGGCTCTTCAGGCCTTCGCTCCCTGCCTGCCGGCAGGCAGGTACCGCTTTGTATAACTTTAACCATGTAAATTTTTATTAAAAAAACACCATTTTTCTGGTGCCGAGAGGCAGAGTCGAACTGCCGACGCAAGGCTCTTCAGGCCTTCGCTCTACCGCTGAGCTACCTCGGCGTATTACCAGAAAAATGGTGTTTAAGTCCTTCTACGTCAAGGCTTTGACGGTGAAGGCTGGTGGGCATGGGAGGATTCGAACCTCCGACCCCTACATTATCAGTGTAGTGCTCTAACCAACTGAGCTACATGCCCTTAAATTTAAATTGCAAATCTTGCTTTGTATTTTTGATGAACAAATTATCAGTGTAGTGCTCCCTGCCCCGCAGAGGCGCGAAAGCGACTTGTGCGGGGTAACCAACTGAGCCCTGCCCGCCACGCAAGACGAGCTTGCGAGGCGTTGCGGGCGCGGTACATGCCCTTATTATACAGTAGATTATGTATGAACGTTTTTTGTTTTTTATTTTTTGTTTGTCTATGGGGACTACTTGTCCGCCGAAGTCCCGAAGGGACGTAGGCGGATGCCCTTATATACAAACGCAAGCATTCTATCAAAAAAGTCCGGCTCTTTCAACCAGACTTTCACATCAAGGGCCTTTGAAGGCTAAAAAAGCGAACGAAACCGGCCCATTGCTTTTCTATCAACCGAGTAAACTCGATAATCGAAAAGCAATGAGGGAGATATGACTTACGAAGAATTGCTTCTACTTACTCTGCTCTTAACCTAAATAAATAGGGAAGTGCGTTTGAGTAGAGCGACCAAATGATAGTATTTTCTGTCGGGAAAATACTACCGAATCTCCTTAGAAAGGAGGTGATCCATCCACAGCTTCCGCTACGGATGCCTTGTTACGACTTCACCCCTATCATCAGACCTACCCTCTTTCCCGTAAAGGGAGCTTCAGGTATTTCCGACTCTCTTGGTGTGACGGGCGGTGTGTACAAAGCCCGAGAACGTATTCAACGCCACGTGGCTGATTGGCGTTTACTAGCGATTCCGACTTCATGGAGTCAAGTTGCAGACTCCAATCCGAACTGGGGCTGGGTTTGGTGGGATTAGCTCCATCTCGCGACTTAGCGACCCATTGTAACCAGCCATTGTAACACGTGTGTAGCCCAGGGTGTAAGAGCCATGCTGATTTGACGTCATCCCCGCCTTCCTCCTACTTACGTAGGCAGTTTCCTGATACACATGTAAATCAGGATGAGGGTTGCGCTCGTTAAAGGACTTAACCCGACATCTCACGACACGAGCTGACGACAACCATGCAGCACCTGTTATACCATCCTTGCGGATCATCCAACCTTTCGGCCAGACTAAACGGTACAATGTCAAACCCTGGTAAGGTTCCTCGCTTACCGTCGAATTAAACCACATGTTCCACCGCTTGTGCGGGCTCCCGTCAATTCCTTTGAGTTTTAGCCTTGCGGCCGTACTTCCCAGGCGGAGCACTTAAGGCGTTAGCTTTAATGTCCAGCACTGAAAGGGTCGATACTTCCAATGCTTAGCATTCAGCGTTTACGGCGTGGACTACTGGGGTATCTAATCCCATTCGCTCCCCACGCTTTCGTCC
>JAPLWL010000058.1 GCA_026396635.1 Candidatus Komeilibacteria bacterium
AGTTGGTGATTTCTTGCCAGCGGATGATTTGGCAGGCAAATAAGCCAAATAGATAGAGTAAGACAAAAATCAAAGCCTTAATTATCCACGAATAGTGGCTGGGCACAAATTGATTAAGCAGAATAATAATTAGAGTTAAGATAATTAGCCGACCAATTTGTTTTAAGTGGGGTTTGGAGAGGCTGATAATTCGGCGAGCCACTAAGCCATTTAGAGAAAATAACAGAATAGTGCAAAACAGAGAAGTAGCAGCTGCTCCCATAATACCGAACAAAGGAATGAAAATGATATTTAAAATAATATTGACGGCGGCCGTCCAGCCAATGTGCCAGGTTTGCCTGAGAGCTCGGCCAGAAGCATTTAAAAGCGAGCCAAAAGTAAAATTTACAAACAAAAACGGCAAGGACAGCATTAGAATAATCAGAATTGGCGTTGACGGTAAAAATTTTTGACCGTAAATAGCCTCAATTACATTATGGCCAAAAGTAAAAATTAAGGCGCTGGCCAAAAGAGAGAGAATTAGTAAATATTTAATAGAAGAAAAATAAATATCTTCTAAAATCTCCTTTTCTTTTTTTAAGTAGAGAGCCAAAGCTGGATAAAGTCCGGCAATTAAGGCTAAAGGAATAAATTGTAAGGTGAAGGTTAATTTATAGGCCAAACTGTAAAATCCGGTTTGAGTTGGTCCAAGAAACTGATTAACTAAAATTACATCAGTGTAAGCGTAGATTTTGGAAAAAATTCCAGCTAAGCCAAAGGGCAGCGCCAAAAGGTATAAACTTTTTAAGGCTGGCCAGGCAAAAATTGGCTTAAGCAAAATATGCCCTTTAAATCTTAATAAACAAGAGGAATAAATAAAATTAAATAAGCTGGCTCCAAATAAGGCTAACATTATAATTTTAAGGTCAGAGGTTAGTTGCAATAGAATAAAGCCACTGGCCGCATAAATAACTTGAAAACAGATGGTGGCAAAACTTTCATAAGCTAAGTTTTGAAAGCCTCGCCAAACTGAATAGAAAATTAAGGTAAAAGAATCCAAGAGCATTAAGACGCCGGTCATGATTACCAGTTCTCTGGTTAAGGCAGAATCGCTGATGATAAAAATAATGGCAATAACTAGGCCATAAGTAATTAAACTCCAAATGATTTTTAAACCCAGGGCTCTGGAGAAATAGTTCTGGGCCCGAGTTTTATCTTGAGCAATATCTCTAGTTAAAAGATTGGCCAGACCCCAATCAACTAAAATTGAGAACATGGCGGCAAAAGAAATGGCGTAGTTATAATAGCCCAAACTGGTAGCCCCCAGCCGGGCGGCTAAATATGAAAAAAATATGAACGAAATGACCTTTTGAATTACTAAAGCCAGGCTAAAATAACTGGTATTTTTAACAAGATTAGACATAGAAAGTGTTCTTAGTATACGATATTTTTGATATTTTTTAAAGCTATTTAACTCAGGGTCTACAAAACAACCCCGTTCATTAAAAACGAGGTTGTTGCTTATCAAAATATTACCGCTTAGACCACTGAGGGGCTTTTCTGGCGCGTTTCAGACCAGGCTTCTTTCTTTCTTTGACTCTAGGGTCTCTAGTTAAGAAACCTTGGGCTTTAAGAGCTGGTTTTAAATTTTCATCCAACTGGATCATTAAGCGGGTTAAACCGTGCCGAGCCGCTTCGGCTTGGCCCTTTTTACCACCGCCGATAGTTTTAATGGAAATGGTGTGTCGGCCTAGTAAGCCAGCTGTTTCTAGAGCTTCAGTAACGATTTTTTGTAATTCAAAATGATGAAAATATTCGTCTAAAGGTTTATTGTTAATCAAAATCACTCCCCGATCATCTTTAGGGTAAAGCCGAACAATGGCAGTGGCAGATTTTCGGCGACCAACGGCTTGGTGGTAATCTAGGCTGCTATTTATTTTAGGCATGGGAATAATTTTTGGTTCAGCTTTAACTTTAACTTCTTTGGCTGGAGCTTCTACTTTTTTTACCTGACGAACCGTTGTTTTGGCCGCGGTTTTGGCAGGCTTTTTTTCTTTTTCAACTGTTTTCTTGACCACCATAAGATTATTCAATAATTAAGTTCTTAAGCCGCAAACTGCGGAGTTTGTTCTTGGGTAACATTCCAGAGACTATTTGTTGAAAAACTTTTTTAGGATCTTTTTGCCAAACGGTTTTTAAGTTGCTGGTTCGCAAATTACCCAAATAGCCGCTGTGCCGGTAATATTTTTTTTGATCCATTTTTTTACCGGTAAATTTCAGCTCGGTAATATTAATAACCTTAGCTTTGACCGCTGCTACTTTATTAGATTCAAAACTAACTTGATCTTTGCCAATTAAAAGCTTGGCAACCTGAGAAGCTAGTCGTCCAGCAATTTTATTTTTGGCGTCAAAAACATGTTCAGACATAGGAGTTAATCTACAAATTCAATTAAGGCTTCTGGAGCACCGTCGCCTTGGCGAGGAGTTAACCTAATTAATCTGGTATAGCCGCCGGCTCTGGTTTCAAAACGAGGACCCCAAACTTCAAATATTTTTTTAACAGCTTTTTTAGAACCAATGATCTGGATGGCACGCCGGCGATTAGCTAGGGTTGGCTTTTTGCCCAGGGTGATCATTTTTTCAATCAATGGCTTAACGGCCTTGGCCTTGGCTAAGGTAGTAACTAATTTTTCGTAAATAATAGCCTTGGTGATTAACTCTTTTAAGAGCGCCACCCGAGGAGCCTTTTTTCTGTCTAAAGTAACTTTTTTCTTAGCGTGTCTCATAATAATCCTTTAATTAACTGGTTTTTTTAGGTCGACCCCGCTTTTTCTTGCCTTCTAGGGGCGCTTCTTCCTCTTCTAAATCTGATTCTTTGGCGGCAATTTCGGTTTCTGGCAAAGCTTCGGTTTTAGTGGTAGCTACAGTTTCTAGCATTGGTTGACCGCCTAATTCTTTAACCACAAAAGCAAAGTGATCAGTTAAAATTTGGCTAGCTTCGGCCATAACTTCTTTACCGTTAACTGTACCGTCAGTTTCAATTTTCAAAACTAATTTTTCATAGTTGGTCATTTGGCCAACCCGAACATTTTCTACTTCAAAACTGACATTAATTACTGGTGAATACAAAGAGTCAATCATGATAGTGCCAATATCTACCTTTTCTTTTTCTCGCTCTTCAATGGTAACGTAACCTCGGCCATTAGTAATGGTTAATTCCATGTCTAATTTAGCTTTGGCATCGGTTAAGGTGGCAATCACCTGCTCGGGGTTGCCAACTTTAATTTGAGGATTTTTTTCAATGTCGCCGGCCGTTAAAACTTTTTGTCCTTGGCCGCTTAGATTAACAATAATTGGCTCGCCGGTAAAAGACTTAATTCTAACCCGTTTTAAGTTGAGAATAATTTCCACCACATCTTCTTGAACATTAGGAATGGCGGTAAATTCATGGTCAATGCCTTTAATTTTAAAAGCACTTACCGCTGAACCAGGAATAGAGGCTAATAGTACTC
>JAPLWL010000038.1:0-617 GCA_026396635.1 Candidatus Komeilibacteria bacterium
CAAGCTTTGTTGGATATTGGTTTAACTGATTATTTAATGGAGTCAGAAAATTTTGTTGTGATTGAATGGGCGGATAAAGTTAAGAAAATATTACCTCAGCAAACTCTTTGGTTAAAGTTGTCTTTAGATAAACAAAAACGCCAAGCAATTTGGCGGTAAAATGGCGAAGGCGTCAAGTTAATTTCGCTGAATGCGATTTAGCTCGACGCCTTGTATAAGTGCTATTGGGTGATCTGCTCGCTAGGAGCGGGACAGAGTTGATTGATGAGCTCAACCAGCTGCCGCAGCCGGTATGGTTTAAGCAGAAGATTGACTCCTAGTTCATTGAAGCCGTTTTCACTGGTGCCATCGCCGGTTACAGCGATAATCTGGCCAGTAAAGTTCTTACCTTGGAGTTCGACAACGAGTTCAGGTCCGGTCATCTCTGACATATGCCCATCGGTGATGAGCAAGTCTGGAGTCACGGTTTCTATCATCTTGAGAGCGATTTTGCCGTTCTCGGCCAGGAGTGGCTTGATGACTAACCCTGTTGCTAGCAAGGCGTCGCTGAGAGTCTGAGCTACCTGAACCTCGTCCTCAACAATGAGAACAACGAGATTTTGGTTGAGAATTGGCAC
>JAPLWL010000038.1:685-4005 GCA_026396635.1 Candidatus Komeilibacteria bacterium
GTGCTGTATGTTGTCGCTTTTGGGCTAATGGGGTTTGCTTTTGTTCGTCAGGTTGTTAACCAGACGCATAATAACCATCAGTCTTTTTATTTTCATATAATTTTAGCATGTCTTTTTGGTTTTGTCAATACTTATTTGGTTTATTTGACGCTTTTAGGCTTTTGCCGTATTATCAAAGTACTAGCCAGGCTAAGGAGGTAATGTCGCCTTAGTACGTGCTTGCAGGAAGAAATCTTTTTTAAAAGAGAGTAGAATCTGCCGGAACCAGAGCGTCCGTTATCGCTATTATGAAGTGCCCTAAACCAGACCCTCATTGGTCGGTTCAGGGAATTAAGGTGGTACCGCCCGCAAGGGTCCTTATGAAAGTAGGGATTTTTTTATTTATATTTTATAAAAATTTATGACTCAAGAACTTTTAGACGAACTACCAAAAAATTATCAAGCCGCTAATTACGAAGCCGATATTTACCGGCGTTGGGAAGAGAGCGGCGCTTTTCGCCCAGAAACCAGCAAAAGTAAAAAAACTTTTTCCATTATTTTACCGCCGCCGAATGTGACGGGCATTTTGCATTTAGGCCACGCTTCCATGCTGGCTTATGAAGATATTATGATTCGTTATCATAAAGCGTTGGGTGAAAAAGTTTTGTGGCTGCCAGGCTTTGATCATGCCGCTATTGCCACGCAAAATGTGGTAGAAAAACAATTAGCCAAGCAAAAAATCCGCAAAGAAGATTTGGGTCGGACTAAATTTTTGTTGGAAGTGGAAAAATTCGTGGCCCAAAATCGTACCACCATTAAAGATCAGTTAAAATCCATGGGCTCGGCTTTGGATTGGGACCGAACCAAGTTTACTTTGGATGAAGACGTTTCTAAAACTGTTCGACATGTTTTTAAAAAAATGTTTGATGAGGGCTTGATTTACCGGGGCTACCGGATGGTTAATTGGTGCGTGCGCTGCCAATCAACTTTGGCTGATGATGAAGTAGAACACCAAGAACAGCAGGGTAAAATGTATTATATTAAATATGGACCTTTTGTGATTGCCACCACTCGGCCGGAAACCAAATTGGCCGATACCGGTGTAGCTGTGAATCCAGAAGATGAGCGCTATCAACAATATATTGGCCAAGAATTTGATGTTGATTTAGCCGGCCACAAGGTACACATTAAAGTGATTACCGATCCAATTGTGGATAAAGAATTTGGCACCGGCGCACTGGGCGTAACTCCGGCTCATAGCTTTGTTGATTATGATTTAAGCCAAAAATACAATTTGCCAGTCATAGAATTGATTGATCAATTCGGCCGCTTAAAAGACAGTGGTGGCAAATATGCCGGACTAAAAGTTAAAGAAGCTAGAGAAAAATTTGTTGCTGATTTAGAGGCGTGCGGGCAAATCGTCAAAGTAGAAGATTATCAAAATAATTTGTCGATTTGCTACCGGTGTGGCGCACCAGTGGAACCGTTACCTTCCAAACAATGGTTTGTTAATGTTAATAAAAAAACTTCTCGGGGTAAAAGTTTAAAAGATTTAGCGCGCGGCGCAGTTAAAAGCAATAATATTAAAATTATTCCGGATCGGTTTAATAAAACCTATTTCCAGTGGATGGATAATTTGCGGGATTGGTGTATCAGCCGGCAAATTTGGTATGGTCATCAGTTGCCGGTTTGGCACAAAGGGGAAGAGGAAGTGGTGGTGAGTGCCGAAACGCCGACTCAGGTTTTTGTTTTGCGACATGGTTTGACGGATTGGAACCAAGAAGACGGCAATACTAGAATTCAGGGTTTAACTGACGTGCCTATTGATGAAAGCCGAGAGAAATTAGTGGAAGAGCTCGCTGGTAATTGGCAGCAGCCGATTGATTTAATCGTAGCTTCGCCCTTAATTAGAAGCCGGCAAACCGCGGAGATTTTTGCTAAATATCTAAAAGCGCCGGTAGAAATTATGCGGGAATTTCAAGAACGCGATTATGGGGTTTTTGAGGGTCAGAGCATTGCTGAAATAAAAACCAAGCACCCGGAATATTATGAAAATAAGCTGACTTTTGCTATTCCGGAAGCTGAAACTTTTTCTCAAGTTCAAGACCGGGCTCGGCGCGGCTTGGAGCAGTTAATTAAAAAATATCCTGGCCAACGGATTTTAGTGGTAACTCATACCACCGTTATTAGATCATTGTTACGGTTAATTGAAAATCCGGCGGACAGGGAGTTGACTGATTTTTATCCTAAGTTTGGGCAAGTTTGGCATTGGAATTTTATTAAGGAAAACCTTAAAAAAGGTTTTGATCTTCGCCAATCAACGGACACGTTAGATACTTGGTTTTCTTCTTCGCTCTGGACTTTTTCTACCTTGGGTTGGCTGGATCAGAAAAAAGATTTTACTACTTTTCATCCGACTTCGGTGTTGGAAACCGGTTATGATATTTTATTTTTCTGGGTCGCGCGGATGATTATGATGACGACCTATGCTACCGGCCAAGTTCCTTTTAGAACTGTTTATCTTCATGGTTTAATTCGGGATAAAAATGGCCAGAAAATGTCTAAGTCTAAGGGCAATGGCATTGACCCGGTGGAAATGATTGCTAAATTTGGGGCCGATGCGGCTCGTTTAAGCTTGTTGGCTAATGCTTCGGCCGGCAATGACGTTAAACTTTATGAAGAAAAGATTGCCGGCGAAAGAAATTTTGTTAATAAGCTTTGGAATATTGCCAGGTTTATTTATGCTCAAGAAATTGTGCCGGGTCCGCATCGCTCTACTTGGGCGGATAAGTGGATTATGGCTGAGCTGAACCAAACGGTGACGGCCGTTACTAATCATTTGGAAGGCTATGAATTTTCTCAAGCCATTGAAGCTTTGCAGGAGTTTACTTGGAAAAAACTAGCCGATTGGTATTTGGAAATGAGTAAGATTGAGGGCGGCAAAGGGGGGTTACTCGGTCAGATTTTAGAAACTACTTTAAAGCTTTGGCAGCCGTTTATTCCGTTTGTGACTCAGGCCATTTGGCAACACGCCTCCCAGGAATTATTAATGTTGCAAGCCTGGCCAGTCGCGCACCGAACCGAACCTGGAGTTGATCAAGAGTTTGCTGAGCTAACAGAATTAGTAACGGCCATTAGACAGTGGCGAGCGGAAAATAATATTGATCATAAAGAAATAGTTCAGGCTAATTTTGTTTGTAATAAATCATCTTGGTTAGTTAAGCAGCTTCATTTGGTAGCTGGCTTAACCAAAATTCAATGGGCAGAAGAAGTGAGTGGGGAAGTCATTGAATTAGCTATTAGCCAATTGACTTTGAAAAAATAATAAAAAACAAAACCCC
>JAPLWL010000072.1 GCA_026396635.1 Candidatus Komeilibacteria bacterium
AGTCGGGGTTTGGCTTGGATTCTTACTTGTTTGCCCCCATTATTAGCCATAGTTTTTGGTTTTCATAGTTTTATTATGGCCATTTCTTTGGCGGGCGCGTTAAGCGGTGGTTTGCAGGGCGGAGTCTTATTGTATACTTATTATCGTTTTAAAAAACAAACTATTTTAGAAAGACCTACTGAATATCGATTATCTTTTTATCCGCTAATTATTGGCTGGCTGTCATTGGTTTTTTTGGGCGGGTTGGTTTATGCTTTTAAGATTATTTGGTAATTAATTTGGGAGTTTGAGAATTTAATTTTAGCCTTGTAAAAAGGCTTTTTTTGTGCTATTTTATAGGCGCTTATCTAAATGTAATTAAGTATTTATGATCAAAAATCTTTTAAAAAAGAAGTCATTTTGGGCCATAGTGTTAATTGTGGCCATTGTGGTAGTTGTTATTATTCGTTCTCAAAATAAGCCCCAGGTAACTTATTTAACCGAGGTGGTTAAGCGGGCTGATTTGGTTCAAACAGTTTCAGCAACCGGAGAAGTTGAGTCGGCCACTGAAACTAATTTGGCTTTTAAAGTTAGCGGTCGGTTGGTTAATGTTCCAGTGGTAGTTGGAACTCAGGTTAAACAGGGTCAGGTTTTGGCTAGATTAGATGCTGGTCGGGCCGCCAGTGCCGTTAATCAATATCGGGCCTCGGTTTTGTCGGCGCAGGCTAATTTGGATAAAATTAAAGCCGGGGCTAGTCCGGAAGATGTGGCGGTTAGTCAGCAAACCGTAGAGCAGGCTGAACTGGCCTTAAGTCAGGCCATGACTATTCGGGATCAGGGCATTAAGAATTTAAAAGAAACCATTACTCAGAAAATGCAGCATTCGGTTTCGGAATTGGAGTCGGCTATTAAAAAAGTTAAAGATTTAATTTTAGAGGGTGGCTATTCTCAAAGTTTGGGTAATTTAAATATTCAGATTTTTTATGATACTCAGGGCCAATTAGCTAAAGCCATGGCCGGCTTGCCGGCGGCGCAACAGGCTTGGCAGAAAATTACCGAGCAAAGCAGTCAGGCCGAACTTGGTGCGGCAGCTACGGTTATTTCCGCTGAGCAGGCTATAGTTAAGTCATTGTTGGATAAAACTTATCAAGTGTTGTTAAATACGGCGGCTAATAGCTTATTGCCGCAAGCGACTATTGATTCTCAAGAGGCTATTATTTCGGCTGAACAGACTCAGGTTTATTCTGATCTAAATAATGCTTTAGGAGTAGCTCAAGCCCAATTCAGTTTAAAGACGGCTCAGCCTCGGGATTTTGATGTGCATTACTATGAAGCCGCTTTGTTGCAAGCTCAAGCTAATTTGCAGGCAGCTTTGGCTGATTTGGCTGATTATTCTTTGGTGGCGCCGCAGGACGGCGTGGTAACTAAGGTTAATAATAAATTAGGTGAACAGACCAGTCCTTCGGTGGCGGTTATTTCCATGATTGCCGAAAGTAATTTGCAAATTAAAATGGATGTGCCGGAAAGCGACATTGCCAAAGTTAAAGTTGGCAATTTGGCTAGTATTACCTTAGACGCTTTTGGACCGGATAAAATTTTTGCCGGCCACGTGACCTTTGTTGATCCAGCGGCTACGCCTAAACAAGATGTGGTTTATTATCGAGTTACGGTGTCTTTTGATTTGGAGATGGCTGAGGTTAAAGCCGGGATGACCGCTAATGTAATTTTAGATACGGCTAAAAAAGAAAATGTGTTAGTAATTCCAGCTCGGAGTTTGGCCGAAAATGGCAATAATCATAAGGTTGTTAAAATTTTGGTTAATAATCAGCCGCAAGAAAAAGAAGTGGTAATTGGTTTACGCGGCGATGAAGGCTTGGTAGAAGTTGTTAATGGTTTGGAAGAAGGTCAGTCAGTCATTACTTTTACCAAAGAAGCAGCTAAAAAGTAGGATTAAAATATGACGCATTTAATTAAGGTCAATGATTTGGTTAAAGATTACGTTAATGATGAAGTGATAACTAATGTACTTAGGGGGATATCTTTTGAAATTGCTCAAGGAGATTTTGTGGCGGTCATGGGGCCTTCGGGATCTGGCAAGTCTACTTTAATGCATATTTTAAGTTTCTTAGACCGAGCTACTAGTGGTAAATATACTTTTAAAAATCAAGACGTTTCTGGTTTTTCTGATGATGAGTTGGCGGATATTAGAAATCAGGAAGTGGGTTTTGTGTTTCAAGCCTTTCATTTGCTACCCAAAACCACGGTTTTTGATAATGTAAAATTACCTTTGATTTATAGTAAATTGAACAACAAAGATCAGTTAACTAAAGAAGCCATTGACGCAGTGGGTTTATCTCATCGGACTTATCATTATTCTAATCAGCTGTCTGGCGGAGAAAAACAACGGGTGGCTATTGCCCGAGCTTTGGTTAATAACCCGAGTATTATTTTTGCCGATGAACCAACTGGTAATTTGGATAGCAAATCCGGTCAGCAAATCATGGAAATTTTGCAAGGTTTTAATGATAGGGGAAAAACTATTATTTTAGTGACCCACGAACGTGATACGGCCGATCATGCCAAACGAATCATTTCTATTAAAGATGGTTCTTTGGTTGGAGATTTTTTGGTTGATAATCGGCGGTTGGCTAGTGATGGTGAATTAAAAAAATAATTAATTGAGAGGCCGGCAGTTATGTTGTTAAATTTAATCCAGGCGTGGCGGGTTTCTTGGGTCGCTTTAAAAGCTAATAAGGTGCGCAGCTTGTTAACCATGCTGGGGATTATTATTGGCATTGCGGCAGTGATTATTATTATGAGCGTGGGTGCTGGCGCGCAAAGTTTGGTGGTGGGTCAAATTAATGGTCTAGGCTCTAACTTAATTGGGGTGTTGCCGGGATCGTCTGATGAAAAAGGTCCGCCAGCTCAAGCTTATGGTATTATTGTGGCCACGCTTAAGGATGAAGATATTAAAGAAATTCAGCGCCAAGTGCCGGAAGTTATTGCGGCCACCGGCTATGTTAGGGGTTATG
>JAPLWL010000069.1 GCA_026396635.1 Candidatus Komeilibacteria bacterium
AATTTTAATTTAATAAATAATTAAGGGTGTTCCTTTTTAGGAATAACCAAAAACATTAAATATTATATGACCGGAATCTATTTTCTTATCTTTGGCAGCTCAGCGGCTGCTTTGGTTTTTGGGATTGTCCTCATCAATCTCGTTTTAGCTAAACCAGCTGGTTCAGCCGACATGCAAAAAATTGCCAAGGCCATTCAGTTGGGCGCCTCGGCTTACTTAAAACGGCAGTATCAAACTATTGCTATCATTGCGGTAGTGATTTTTATTTTGTTATGGATCTTTTTGAGCATGACTACGGCTTTGGGTTTTTTGGTCGGTGCGGTTTTATCCGCGGCCGCTGGTTTTATTGGCATGAATATTTCAGTTCGGGCCAATGTTAGAACTACGGAAGCGGCTAAGTCTGGCCTAGCGGCCGCTTTTTCCTTAGCGGTTCGTGGTGGCGCTGTTACCGGTTTTTTAGTGGTGGGTTTAGCGCTTTTGGGTGTAGCCTCTTTTTACTTTATTGGCGGAGCTAATGCTCAAATTCTCAAAGCTTTAATTGGTTTGGGTTTTGGTGGTAGCTTAATTTCTGTTTTTGCCCGGTTGGGCGGCGGTATTTTCACCAAAGCCGCTGATGTGGGCGCTGATTTGGTTGGCAAGGTAGAAGCTGGTATCCCGGAAGATGATCCTAGAAATCCAGCCGTCATTGCTGATAATGTCGGTGATAATGTCGGCGATTGCGCTGGCATGGCCGCTGATTTATTTGAAACTTATGCTGTTACTTTGATAGCCGCCATGATGCTGGGTGCTTTGGTTTTTGGTAACAATCCTCAGGCGATTATTTATCCGTTAATTTTGGGAGCGGTTTCTATCTTTGCCTCCATCATTGGGTTCTTCTTTATTCGGTTGGGCAAGACTAAACAGATCATGGGGGCTTTGTATAAAGGCTTGGTAGCTAGTGGTGTTTTAGCGGCCGTGGCTTTTTATTTTGTGACCAACTGGTTGATGAGCGACTTAATTCAATATAGTGTGGCTAGAATTTATTTAGCTTCTTTAATTGGCTTGGTAGTCACAGCTTTGATGGTGTTAATTACCGAGTATTATACTTCAACCAAGTATTCTCCGGTTAAAAATTTAGCCGCGGCTTCGCAAACTGGGCACGGTACCAATATTATTGCTGGTTTGGCTCTATCCATGCGGGCAACTACTTGGCCGGTGGTGGTGATTATTTTAGCTATTTTAGGCTCCTTTGCTTTGGCGGGTATTTATGGAATTGCCGTAGCGGTGATGAGCATGTTATCCATGGCGGCTATTATTATTACTATTGATGCTTATGGTCCAATTACCGATAATGCCGGCGGCATTGCAGAAATGACTAATTTGCCTCAAGAAGTTCGGGATATTACTGATCCATTGGACGCCGTCGGCAACACCACCAAAGCAGTTACCAAGGGTTATGCTATTGCTTCGGCTGGTTTGGCGACCATTGTTTTGTTTGCCGCTTACACTCAAGAATTTTTGGATCGTGGTAAGGAATTAGTTTTTAAATTAGATGACCACCGGGTAATTATCGGTTTGTTTATTGGTGGCTTATTACCTTATTTGTTTGGTGCCAGAGCCATGGAGGCAGTAGG
>JAPLWL010000005.1 GCA_026396635.1 Candidatus Komeilibacteria bacterium
TAAGAACTAATAATGGCATTTTGCTCATCTTCACCCTTTAACGCAAAATTTAAAGAAGATACCATTAAAACTAAGCACAAGGAGCCATCTCTCAGCACTACGGCATCGTCCTTAATTTCCCCAATCTGCAAATATTGTTGGACTGAGGCTTGAGTGGTTGTTTGTTTATTGGTGTCGGTCATAAGTTTTATCAAAATTAGCCGGCTGCCAAGCCCCGCCGGTATCCACCAACAAAGACAGTTCCTGAAGCTGGCTTTTAGTCACTAATGGTTTATGAATAACTAAAGTTTCTTTGGGCTTTTCTAAAACCTGAACCGGATTTGCCTCTTGATGCCGGAGCCGCGACCAAATTCTAATTTTTGGTTTTTTTAAAGTTTCCGCCACATTAACTAGAAAATAATAGAACGGCATACCATTGATTTTAAAAAAAGCAAAAAGCGCAAAAATACCCACCGTAAAAATAGCCAAAACTACAAATAAACCAAAGTCGGATAATTTATATTCCATAAAACAGAAAAAGGCGCCAATGAGCATAATAACAAACTGTCGCACCGTAATTGGCCCAATAATTGTATCTTCAACATCAATAAATTGTGGAACGTGAAACTGCTGCATACCAATAAGTTAAGCCCGTAGGGCTTGATTAAGATCAGAAATAGCCTCAAATTCAGCCAAGGTTAAAATCCGCTCGCCTTGTCCGGTTAATTGATTAATAACATCAGCAACGTGCTCGCCCTGATTCAAACTTAGCTGGCCGATTTTAACATACATTTGATTTAGCGGACTCTTGCGCCAGGCCACAATAGCTTGAGAACCTTTACCAATTGACTCTTCACCTAAAACCACAATTTTTTCTCTGATTTTTTGAACCGCCGCTGAGTGGTCACCTAATTTTCTAAACATCTCTAAATTTAATAAAGCTAATTCTTCCAAAGGACTGACTAATTTATAAGAACGCTTAACTTCAGTAATTTTTTGATCTTGCCAAACTAGGGGCTTTCTAAAACCGGCAGTTGAAGCAGTAGAAACAGCCTGGGGCTTAATGGCCTGAGGCATTACTCCTTCAAGCGACTGGACTGGCTTAGGCAACACCGAGGTCGGCGGTTTAACCGCTAATGGCACTTTACCCCAATCATCCATGACCAAAACCCAAAATAGTATCGCTCACGCCAATAGCTAAATTAGTCCCACCCGTGTTTAATGAAGCCTGTAGCAACTCCCAAGTGGCCACTGGCGAACGAGTACCGCGCAAAAAAACAAACACTATATTTTTTAGATTCAAAAGAGTTCCTTCCGTTAAAGATAAACTATAATGAGCTAAAAGTTTTTGAATAATTTTGGTTAGGCTATATTCTGTTTGTGGACCAATGTCTGGCAAAACCAACCCGGCCACATCCTCTTCATCTTCTGGGTAAAAATAAAAGGCCGCTGTGTCTTTTTTAACCATGGGCGGAGTGGGGTGTAGCGGCTGAGCGGCCAAGCTTTTATTAGTACTCAAACCCGGGCGGCCACCTGGCTCTGTTGAGCCAGATAGGGGCACCAACTGACCCCGATGCCAAACTTTCCACTGACCATCTTCGGTTAAAACAGTCACCCCCTCCAAATAAGCATTTTGTGAAACAGAATTAGTCATCAAACTTTTATTTTTTAAAATTTTAACCTTATTGCCCACCACCCTCAAAATGATCATTTTTAGATAGACAAAAAAGCTTATTTTGTTACTAAAATTTATCCCTGAACTGGATAAATCCAGCACTAAAATTTTAACTTTTTCATTAAGCCTACCAAGGTCTAAACCTAGCATTAATTATAGAAAAAGTATTACATTGAATGCTTTAGTGCTGGATAAATTATAACATTTTTTTCCAAATAACACCAAGAGGATAAAAATAAACAGTCTACCGACTGGCAGACTGGCCTTTTTCCCCTAAACCAAGGCTATACTTAAAGACCAACTTTAGTTATTTTTCTGTAAAATCCAAACTTCTCGGCCCACCAACTGATCTGGGCGAGCATACCAAAAACTGCCCCGACCGCTAAACAAGCTTGGCTGCAACTGATAATTGCGTTGTTGTAAATCTACCACCCGCCATTCGCCCGGATTAATAATTTCACCTGGCGACAAAACTCGCCAACCAACATTACTTTGCCAAATCGGCCAGATCATTGCCACTACTCCACCCCTGGCTAAA
>JAPLWL010000022.1 GCA_026396635.1 Candidatus Komeilibacteria bacterium
TGGAAAAAAGCAATACCGGTATAAGCGGAAAAAATAATCGCCATGACTCCCCCGGCGAGACCATCTAAACCATCGATAACGCCACTGGAAAAAAGAGCCACCATGACAATAACAAACAAGGGCATAATCAGCCAGCCGATTACTAACGGACCGACAAAGGGTATGGCGATAGCGGTCATTCCTAATTTGAAATAAAACCAATAGGCACCAACTAAAGCAATAGCCAGATACAACCAAAATTTAAGCCGAAAAGCTAGTCCGCCACCAAAAGGCCCAATTTTTCTAACATTTAAATAATCATCAATCAAACCAATAATAGCCGCGCCAATTAAGGCAGCTAGCGGCAACCAAGTCTGCGAACGAGATAAAAAGTTCAACCGAGACAAAAGTGAATCTGGAAAAAATTTAGCCAAATAAAAAACTACCGCTGCCAGAATTAAAACCGAGGCCCAAATAATTACCCCACCCATGGTGGGCGTACCACTCTTATCTTTATGCAGAGAGAAAAAAATCGGCGCAGCTTCTTCGGCCCTAATCTGCTTGCCTAACTTTTTTTTGTAAAGAAAACTAGTCCAGAGCGGAGTAATCAACATGGCAATGACAAAGGCTCCGGCACTTAACAATAAAATGCGGATAATTTCAGTTTTAATCATTGGATAAAAAAATTAATGATTAAGAGGATCAGGTAGCACGAGGTTACCATTTGAACCACATTACTAATAATCAAAATTTTAAGCGCCGTTATTCTAGACTGCCCCACCACAGCTCTAGCCCAAAAAAAGTGACCGACAGCGACCACTAGACCCAAAAAACAAATTAACCAAAAATGCCAACCGGCCGCCAACAGATCAATGCCAAAATAAGCATGATAATGAATGGGTACTGAGCTCTCAGAAAACGGCAAGCGCCACCAAACTAAAAACCAATCAATCAAGTTCAAAGTAATGGCGCTGGCACCCAACCACGCCCAAGACCAGGTCGTATGTTTTTTAAACCAAAATAAAAGCTTCATTTACAAAATTATACCAACTTCTAAAGCTAACTACAACCCTAAATTAAATTAAGTTACGGCCTATCATAACCAAGGCTTTTTGTGGTATAATTTAGCCAGCACTAAATATAAAACCTCAGCCCTTATGCTAACCGATGACCAAGTTAAAAAAATTGTTAGCCAAAATGAATTTTTAAGCAGTGACGATTTGGCCGAAGCCGAAAAAGCGGCCAAAAAAAATAATAAAGATCTAGCCGTCTACCTTTTTGAAAAAAAACTATTAAAAATAGACAGTTTTTATCAAGCCTGGGCCGTTTTAGCTAAAATTCCTTATATTGATTTTAAAAACCAGACTATCCGCAAAGATATTGATCCTGACAATATCCAAATTGCTGAGTTCCTGCAAAAAAAATTAGATCAAAACATTTTAGTTCACTTAGCTACCCCAGCTTCTATTGAATATGCTCTCAACCAATACCATCAAAACCTGGAGGCTGAATTTAAAAACTTAACCAAACCCCAGGAACAACTGGAAACCACCGGCGACCTTAAAAGTTTAGCCGAAGACCTACCGATTGTTCGGATTGTTGAAAGTTTATTGGAATATGCCGTTTTTGAAAGTGCTTCCGATATTCATATTGAACCTTTGGAAAAAGAAGTCATTGTCCGTTACCGAATTGATGGGCTATTAAAAACCATGATGACTTTGCCCAAAACCGTTCAGGCCGGCTTAGTGGCTAGAATTAAAATTTTGGCCAACCTTAAATTAGATGAACATCGCATGCCTCAAGACGGCCGTTTTAAAATAAAATCCGACCAATACCAAGTGGCTTTCCGTGTTTCCATTTTGCCGGTTTATGACGGAGAAAAAATCGTCATGCGGTTACTTAACGAGGGCGGCCAAAGCTTAAGCTTAGAAGATTTAGGCCTGCAAGCCAAACCACTAGAACTGATTAAAACTAATATCAGCAAACCTTACGGCATGATTTTAGTAACCGGGCCAACCGGCAGCGGTAAAACCACCACTCTCTACACTCTAATGAACCTACTCAATAAGCCGGAAATTAATATTTCCACCATTGAAGATCCTATTGAATACCGTATCCCCCACATTAACCAATCTCAGGTCAATCCTAAAATTGATTTTACCTTTGCTAATGGCCTCAGAGCCGTTTTGCGCCAAGACCCTAACATTATTATGGTAGGTGAAATCCGGGACAAAGAAACTGCGGAAATTTGCATTAATGCCGCCCTGACCGGCCACTTGGTTTTATCCACTGTCCACACCAATAATGCCGTCAGCACTGCCCAACGTTTAATCAACATGGGCGTGGAACCATTTTTAATTACCAACACCACCAACTTAATTATTGCCCAGCGCTTGGTCAGAAAACTCTGCAAAAATTGTATTACCAGCTATAACTTAGATAAAGAAGTGGTAGCTGAATTGCAAAAGCATTTTAATATCGCCGACATCTTTCAATTTTTAGTTAACCAAGGCTTAGTAGCCAAGGACACTCCTGATTTTGACAAACTGCTATTTTACCGCGGCAAGGGTTGCAAGCTCTGCCACAATGAAGGCTATAAAGGCCGAGTGGGCATTTATGAATTACTGAAAAAAAAAAAAAAAATTAG
>JAPLWL010000023.1:0-4745 GCA_026396635.1 Candidatus Komeilibacteria bacterium
TTTTAAGAATGGCCCAAGGCTCGGTTTTAAAATAAGTCCAACTATAACCAACCACTTCCCAAACCCGAGCGCCAATTAAACCAAAAATAATCACGTAAAACAACAAGTTAAAAACCTTATCCAGGTCATATTTTTTTTGAGCCGCCACTTTTAAAATAACCACTAAAGCCAAAACAATCCCAGCCACCACAAAAAGACCGTACCAATAAATTTTAATTGGCCCTAAATCAAGAAGGACTCTTGAAGGCGCAGAAAGCTGCCACCACATAAATAAATTTTATTGAATTGGTAATTTTTCGCCTAATTTTTCCGCCACCAACTGAGGCAAGGTTCGCCAATCACCCACCACTTCCCCATTTAAAAAGAAGGTTGGCGTGGCATCTACCTTTTTACTTAAACCCTCCTCCCGGTCAGTCTTTACCACTTGGGCTTTAACCCGACTAGCCAAACAAAGTTTAAACTCAGTCTCATTAAGCTGAAGCTGATTTGAGTAACGCAGTAAAGATTCCTGGCTAAAAGCCGGCTGATTAGCAAATAACAAATCATGGTAAGGCCAAAACTTATCCTGCTCATAGGCACACTCAGCCGCCTCGGCCGCCACTGGTGAACGCTCATGACCAACCAAGCCAATCAACGGAAAATGTCGGTAAGAAAATTTAATTTTATCAGCCCAACGATTCTGTAAATCTTTGGTCATATTTTCAGCCACCTGGGATTGCCCCAAAATGGGCGGTCAGTTTTTTTTACTACATAATCCGGGCGACGATTGGCCATCAGACTAATTACTACAATAATCACTATGACTAAGCCAACCGTCAACCAAACTATTTTTTTATTCCGTGAACGGTGCATAGTTATTTAGCCAGCATGCCATCAATAATCTCTTTAAACTTTTCAAAGGGGTAGGCGCCGGGCAAGAAATTTTTATTGTTTCTATTATCAGTAATAAAAACAGCTGGCGTGCCCTGAAGATCAGCCGGCAAAGCCGCCACTGCTTGTTGTAAATCGCTAGCTACCCGATCAGCCATTTTGCCTTCATCCAAACAACTATTAAACTTGGCTGTGTTTAAACCCAAATCTTGAGCCTGTTGCTTAAAGGCCGGAATAACTTGAGTAATATCGGCATATTGCACACCACTAGAGGTTTGAACCGGCACAATCAGCCGACCAGCTATTTTAGGCCCGCTAGCCTGAGTAATTAAAGCTGTTAAAGCTGACTGCTCACTAAATAATTTAGCATGGAGTTCCCAAAATTTACCTTGCTCAGCCGCACATTGAGAAGCTTCGGCCGCTTTAGCAGCTTAAGGGTCGGCTCAACTTTTTGGCAAAAAGGACATTCAAAGTCAGAATATTCAATAATAGTTATTTTGGCTTTTTTATTGCCACGAATATTATCTTTATCCGTGTCAACTGCCGGCACCGCGGTATAATTAGGCTCTGGAATGGCGGCGGCTTGGGAGCCAGCTGACGGATTAACTACTGGAGCCTGATTAACTTTAGGCTCATTAGCACCCTTAGGGCTTAAACTAACCGCCAACATAATAAAAAACCCAATCGTGCCTAAAACTAAAACGCCGCCCACTAAGCCCAAAAAAAAGGCGGTTTTTGGCTTAAAATTTTCAAACAAATCGGCTTTAGCCTTTGGTTCAAATTCTTCAATCATATCTAATTAAATATTAATAATAAAGTATGGTTTATTATAACAAAAAATCATCAATTGCCCAACTTAAATTATGGCTGCCCTAATAAATAGTCAATGGCTTTGTCCCAAAAATCTTTAGGCAAAGCTCCACTAAGTGGCGTGCCATTAATAAAAAATGTTGGCGTGCCATTAACCCGATTGTCTAGGCCCAGCTGTAAATCAGCAATAACTGCACTACGATTACGATGAGAAGACATACATTTAATAAAGGCTGACTGGTCTAAACCGGCCATTTTAGCATAATTTAAAAGCGCTTCGGAGCTCAAATCGGTTTGGTGCAAAAAAAGCTGATCATGAAAAGGCCAAAATTTATCTTGCTGCTCGGCGCAAACCGACGCTTCGGCGGCCTCGGCGGCCTGCGGATGCTTATCGGCAATTGGAAATTGCCGCCAAATAAAAAAGATTTGTTCTTTATACTGATTCATCACCTCTCGGATGACTGAGAACTCTTTTTCAGAATAAGGACATTGAAAATCGCCAAATTCCACAATGGTAATTTTAGCTTTAGGATTCCCCCAAGTAGGAGTAGTTGGCGTCACTGCCGTTAACCGCGGATCAACCACCTGCTTTAAAGCCAGGGTTTTGGGCTGAAAAACTACGGCCGGTTGAGTTTGAACTTGGTGGCTAATAGCTAAAAACAACCAATTAAAACCAAAAACTAATAATACTATTACTACTATCCTAAACCACCAGTGGTCAATTAATTTTTTAACCTCCATTGTCTTTTTCACTAGTTAAATTCTTAAAAAATGACAGTTGACGAACTAAGCGCATTGACCAAAGAATCCCAATAAAAAGTATTAAGCCGCCCAACCTAACATACCAATTCCAAGTTTGTAAACTTTGGCCAAAATAATAACCTAGTGAAGTAAATAACAAATAGGACAAGACATTACCAACAAAGTTTAGCTGCCAAAATTTTTTAAAAGGCTCCCGGGCAATCCCCCACAATAAAAGCATAATGTGGCCCGTACCATAAACAAACTTGCTGCCAAAAATTACATCAGCATTATTACCCTTAACATAACCGGTTAACCGAGTTAACTTGCGTTTAGTAATAAAAAAATATTTGCCAAATTTATCAATAAAAGAATAGCCATAAGTATAGCCGCCATACCACCACAGCCAATCACCAAAAAACATCGCCGGAATACCCAAGGTTAAAGCCGGCCACCAATGAAAAACTCCAACCGAAATTAAAAAGCCAATTAAAATTAAAACTGGCTGACCTTCTAAAATTAGAGCAATCACCAAAGCTAAATAACCGTAGACGAGTAAAAAATCATTAATCATAGAATACAAAAACCCGTTCTTTCGAGCTGATTGGATTCCCCGCAAACCAAGTGAACCAGGCAAGTCTGAAGAAAAGCCAAGCGGTTAGCTTTAACCTTTTCCCAAAAATGCCTTACGGTTGCCGAGTGTTCGCAGCCCAAGCTCCACGGAGCCGGACAATTGGAACTCCCAATAATTGATGTATAGAGATTCAATTGGCAAGAAAGAACGGGCACTGTTACTATACCACAAGCAATTTTTTTTGTTAACAAAAAAGGGTCAAAATGGCCCTTTTTTAAACTTTTTTACTAACTTCCTTACTCTAAAATACCATCTAAATTCACGTCGTATAAAATTTCATCGGCAATCAGACGATAATTCAATAACTCTTCCTTGGTAAACCATAAAGCCAATTCTTTGTCCGCCTCTTCAATGCTACCAGAAGCATGAACTAAGTTACGAATAGACCGTTCGCTAGTATCAGCCATAGCATAAGAATCTAAAGTAAAATCACCTCTAATAGTACCAACGTCTGAATTTATCGGTTCAGTACCGCCGGTTATTTTACGTACCAAACCTACGGCGCCTAAACCCTGCCAAGCCATTACTACTACTGGGCCGGAAGAAAAATATTGAGCGTTTTTGTGTAAAATGCCCAAACCAAATTCTTCTACACTAGGAAAGGGAAATTCCTTACCTTCGGCCTCATAAGCTTTTTTAGTTTTATTGCCAACATTTTTAGGAAAGTCCGGATTAACCAAATAATGAGCCTTGGCTTGCTCTAAGGTAGGGACAATCATTTTTAAGCCAATCAACTTTAAGCCCACGCGCTCATACCGACGAATAATTTCACCAATCAAAGTCCGCTGAACTCCGTCTGGCTTAATAATGACCAAGGTTTTTTCTTTGTGTATCATAAAATATTTCTCCCTTAAACTTTTTCAATTAATTAAGAAGCTCTTTAACTTTGGCCACCACTTCAGCCGGGGTTAAATTGGCTTTAACCAAATAACCATTGGCGCCCAACTCCTGACCCTTTTTTATATCTTCATCCTGACCCAAGTTGGTTAACAAAATCACCGGGATATTTTTGGTTTTCTCATCTGCCCGCAATTGGCGTAAAACTGAAAAACCATCCA
The DNA here is from genome assembly GCA_026396635.1 of Candidatus Komeilibacteria bacterium. Lineage (GTDB taxonomy): Bacteria > Patescibacteriota > Patescibacteriia > UBA1558 > JAPLWL01 > JAPLWL01. Next base: position 4,114 of record JAPLWL010000023.1, read on the forward strand.
TCTTGGGCATGATCACATCCAACAAAATAATATTAGGATTTTTCTCTTTAGCCAAAGCCAAACCAGCTTCACCATCCAAAGCTTTAAGCAGCTGGTAGCCATCTTTCTTAAACTTAATTTCATACATATTAGCCAGCATTTCTTCATCTTCTACCAATAAAATAGTTTTTTGATCAGTCATAAATGATTGAATAAATTAAAATAATAAATGATCTTAAGAATTGGTTGTAGTATACCAAAAAAAAATAAAAAAACAAGGTGGCAGCCTGATTACAACCTAATGAGCACCTTGAATTCTTTGCCAGCGGCCCTGGCCGCTGGTTTGTAAAATAACTTGGCTTGTGTCCTTGGTTATTAAAACTAAACTACCAACCGCCTGCAACCGAGCCAGCGCCGCTGGCGCCGGGTGATGAAAAAGGTTATGGAGACCACAAGAAACAATACTCCAAGCCGGCTTAACTGCTTGCAAAAATGGCAAAGAGGAAGAATAGCTACTGCCATGATGGCCAACTTTTAAAACTTGGGCTCGCAGTTTAGTTTGAGTCTGAATTAATTGAGTTTCCTGCCGAGTAGGCAAGTCCCCCATTAATAAAATACTGCTTTCGCCATAATCTAATCGCAAAACTATGGAA
>JAPLWL010000023.1:4800-33182 GCA_026396635.1 Candidatus Komeilibacteria bacterium
AAGAATCATTAAGGTCCTTAAAATCCTGTTTAGAAATATCAATTAGTGGATAAATAACCGTTAGGGTTGGCGGGCCACGATTGCTGGCCGGCAAAATTGACTGATCTGACTTGGCTGGCTGAAACTCAACAAATTGCCATTGTAAACCACGGCGAGCCGTAGTTACTTTAATCTGTTTAGCAGCCAATAAACGGCTAAAAGCTTGCCAAGCCAAGGTATTGGCTGGAACCCCAGTTATTAATACTTCCTTAACCGGATAAACTCTTAAAACTTCTAACAAGCCAATCAAATGATCATCATGAGGATGAGTTAAAACCATTAAATCAATTTGCCGGTGAGTTAATGGCAAAACCTGATCCAGCTTGGCCACCAAGCCAAAGCTGGGCCCGCCATCAACTAAAACCGTCTGATTGCCCGGCATCACCAAAAGCTCGCTATCGCCCTGACCCACATCAAAAAAATAAGCGGTTAATTGAGGTACTGGCCGTGGCCAAATTAAAATTACCAGCCCGAAAATGCTTAATAAAAATACTTTGCCTAAATAGCTAGGAAATTTTTTTACCATAGCGTTGCAAATAAAAACCCAAGGGAATAATCAATAAATAACCTACTAGCCAAATTGGACCTGGCTGTAAATTAAGATTGGCATATTGCCAAGCTGCCAGACGGACAATAATTTCAATCATGCCAGAAAAGCTGGCGGCCGTTAACCAACTAATCAACCAACCCACAATCGGTAACCAACCTAAAATCAAAGTCATTAAAGCCCAGCTCATATTCCAAGCAATCAGAGGCAAAACTAATAAATTACTAACTAAAGCAATTAAAGAAAAATTACCAAAATAACACAAAATGATTGGCGACGTACTTAAGATGGCCGCCAGAGTAGTAGCCAAAGTTTCTTTGATTACAGCTGGAATAAAAAATAAAATTTTTTCCAGTGGCTTAGCTAAATAAACCAAGCCCAACGTTGCCCCTAAAGATAATTGAAAGCCAATATCAAAAACCAATAAACTAGGATTGAGTAAAGCCAAAACTACTATCATATAGCCTAATAATGAAATAAAAGATAAACGCCGGCCCAAAGTAGAACTAGCCACCACCAAAGCGGCCATTAATCCGGCCCGCAAAACCGAGGCGCTGGCCCCAGTAAATAAAATAAAACTAACAATGAATAATAACTGGATCAACCAGCTTTTCTTTTTATTAAAACCCAAAGCCAACAAGCCTTGGCCTAGGGCCAATAAAACAATAGTGAAATTATAACCAGAGACGGCTACAATATGAGTTAAACCCACCCGCTGAAAAGCCGAAGTTAATTCTGCGGGCAAGGCCGTACGCTCGCCCCAGAGTAAGCCAGCAGCCAAATCAGAAGCCGGATGAGGCAAATAACGACTTAACACACCATTTAAATAATCTTTTTGCTGGCTAAAAAATCTAGAAATTGACCAACTACTGGAAATAAAAGATACATTATCCGCCCAACAGCTGGCCTGCAGCCGGTGGCGAAGAGTTTGCCGCCAAAGTGCTGGCTTAGCCTGACAATGCCAAGCAAGCTGATCCTGCGGCCAAAAAAAAGGAAAAACTTTAGTAGTTACTTGGATCAAACCTTGGTTGGTTTTAACCCACAACCTTTGAGCCTCTGGTTCATGAATGGCTTGCTGAACAATGCCTTGATAACTTACATAAGTACCAAAAACAAACCGATTAACTAAAATTGGTTTTAAAAATAAAATTAGCCACAAACTGCCTAAAACAAAACAGCCAAATAAAGCTGGGGTCAATTTAGTTAAGTCCATTGCTGATTTTCTGCCCACCCAAACCAAAGTTGCTATAAAAACCAGGCCGCCCAAAATCATAGCCCAAGAAACTAGCCAACCCAAAGACAGAGTTACTACTCCTAAAATAAAAAACAAACAGAACAAAAAATTTCTCGTTGTTGGACGAGTGACCATAAAATCGCTTCTCCTTAATTACTTAATGACTCTTTTTTCACTGTCTTTGCGACACCAAACCGGACGTAAAGTCGGGACTCGCAATGACCACATGTTTATTGACTCTTTTCTAATTTATATTGATTGTCTGGCAAATCAACCACCTTAATTCCCTGCTCAGCCAACACCGATCTCAACTCATCAGCCTTTTTAAAATCTTTAACTACTTTAGCTTGCTGACGCTGGGCTAATAATTCTTCTTGTTCCCTGGATAATTCCACTGCTTCAGTAATTTGATTTAAATTAAGCCCAAAAATTTTATCAAAGGTTATAATGGTAGCCCGTTTATCACTACTTGGATAATTGGCTTTAAGCACTTCTTGTAAAATAGCTAGGGCCTTGGGTGTATTTAAATCGTCGCTAACAACTTGTTTAAATTGAGTTTCAAATTCAGGAATAATTTTTCCAGCCAGACCAAAAGACTTAATTTCGTTAACTAAATTATCATAACCGCGCTGAGCCGCTTCTAAGGCTTCCCAGGTAAAATTAAGCTTAGACCGATAATGAACCTGGAGCGCCAAATACCTAAAAGCCAATGGACTAAAACCCTTATCTTTAATTTGCTGCAAAGTAATCAGGTTGCCCAAAGACTTGCCCATTTTACCACCATCTACCAATAAAAATTCACTGTGGATCCAATATTTCACGCTCTCTTTATCAGTTAAGCCCCAATTCTGAGCTCGCTCATTGGTATGGTGAACTGGAATATGATCAATGCCTGAAGCATGAATATCAAACTCTTCGCCCAGCTCTTTAAAGCTCATAGCCGAACATTCTAAATGCCAACCCGGAAAACCCTTGCCCCAGGGCGAGTCCCATTCCATCTGACGCTGCTGATCTTTAGGCGAAAATTTCCATAAAGCAAAATCGGCCGGGTTTCTTTTTTCGGCATTAGTTTCTACCCGAGCACCTTCTTGCTGACCACTAATATTAAGTTTAGCTAAAGTGGCATAGCCCGGATATTTACTGGTATCAAAATATAAGCCATCAGAAATAACATAGGTTAAACCTTTGCTTTCTAATTTTTTAGCAAAATCAATTTGCTCTTGAATATAATCAGTGGCCTTACACCAGATTGTTGGATCTTCAATGTTTAACTCGTGTAAATTTTCTTTAAAAACTTTGGTATAAAATTCAATAATTTCCCAAACCGTCCTGCCTTCTCTTTTAGAGCCTTTTTCCAATTTATCTTCACCTTCATCAGCATCAGAAGTTAAATGGCCAACGTCGGTAATATTCATTACTTGTTTTACCTGATAACCATTGTATTCCAAAGTCCGGCGCAAAATGTCTTCAAAAAGATAAGCCCGAAAATTGCCAATATGCGGATAATCATAAACCGTGGGGCCGCAAGTATAAAAACCAACCCGGCCTGGTTTTAAAGGCTTAAATTCTTCTTTTTGACGAGTTAAAGTATTATAGAAATAAACTGGTTGCATAGTTAGATAATTGTAGCCTTTTTTTCAGAAAATTTAAATACTATTGACAAAAATAAGATTACATGTTAATCTCTGATGTTAGTCTTAACCCTAAAGTAATGACTAATGTGAACTAACATTTACAGTTACACCATAAGATAAGGAAGTTCGATGTTCAACACAATTCAAACCGGCGATCCAGCTAAGCGACCACCAACCAGGTATGATGACGCCGAATACGCCAAGATCCTGGATGGCATAGTAATCGCCTGTGCCGACATTGTCATCCTCGATCAGGCTGGTAGAATACTTATGGCTCCACGGTCATACGAACCGGCCAAAGGAGTATTCTGGATTGCCGGAGGGCGGATGCGATTTGGCGAAAGCTTTCAACAAGCTGCCAACCGGAATCTGGCGCGCGAAATGGGGATCGAAGTGGACCCTGACAGAATCAGGCCATTCGGAACCTATAACTACATCTGGGGTGAGCGGGCTCAAGAGCCGGCGGAAAACGGCTCCCAGACCGTTTCCATCACCAGTATGCTCGTCCTGACGCCCGGAGAAATCGAAGGACTGGCTCCCAACGAAGAGTATGCCGGAGCTCTGGTCTGGCGCGACCTTAAAGAAGTCGCCACGTCAACCACTGACCACCCAGGGATGATCCAAACCGCCAAGGATCTCCTCAACCTCTTCCATGCCTAACCGCTCTGGTCCACACATCACGGCTGGCAGACCCATTGTCTGCTCCCCCGCCACACGCGTTGTGGTGGGGGTTTTTCTTTTACTTAATTTTCCGCAAACTAGCTTCAATAAACGGCAGTAACTCGCCATCTAAAACTTTTTGTGGCTCTTTGGTTTCCAGTTCAGTCCGATGATCCTTAACCATTTGATAAGGATGCAGCACATAAGAGCGAATCTGATTACCCCAAGAAGCTGAAGTTAGTTCACCTCGCAAAATTTGGCGTTCTTCTTCCTGCTTGGCCGCATAATATTTAGCCAACTTACCCTTTAAATAACTTAAAGCTTTTTCTTTATTCTGTTTTTGGCTGCGCTCATTTTGACATTGGGTGGTAATGCCAGTTGGCAAATGGGTTAACCTGACTGCTGAATCCGTAGTATTAACCGACTGGCCACCATGACCAGAAGACCTAAAAACATCCACCCGCAAATCATCATCTTTAATTTCCAAATTATCAACTTTTTCCAAGGCCGGCACTACTTCTACCATGGCAAAAGAAGTGTGGCGCGCATGATCCGCGTCATAGGGCGATAACCGCACCAAGCGGTGCACCCCGTGCTCTTCTTTTAAATAACCATAAGCATAATCACCACTGACTTCCAAAGTAATGCTTTTAATGCCGGCTTCGGTGCCGCGCGACTCATTTAAAACTGAAACTGCAAAACCCATCTGCTCGGCAAAACGCAAATACATCCGCGTTAACATTTCGGTCCAGTCTTGAGCATCCACGCCGCCAGCGCCGGCAAAAATAGTGACAATGGCATTAGCCGCATCATAGGGCCCAGCTAACAATTTTTTAAATTCCAATTGCTCCAACTTTTCCATTACTTTATCCAGCTGTTTTTCCAATTCACTACCCAAACTCACTTCCGGCAACAAATTATCTTCTTCAGCCACTTCCCTAATAGTTTTTACTTCTTGATTTAACAATTCAAATTCCGCTAATTCTTTTTGCAAACGGGCTAATTCTTTTTGCAAGATGATCACTTCCTCAGAATGGGAATAAATTTCTTGAGCGCCAAACCAAGCTTCTATTTCTTTAATTCTAACCTGTTTAACCGGCAAATTTAAAAATAGACCCAAATCATTCAACCGGATTTCCAGTTCCTTAACCCGTTCAATAATATTCAACGACATGCTGATAGTGTACCCTAAATTCGCTGATTTTAGCAAGAAAACGGTTTATTTTTGAAGATCTTCTTCTGAATTATCATGAAATTTTTTCTGACAATCAATCGCCGCCTGGATGCACTCTTCCGGATTATAACCAAGATCATCACACCACCTAATGGTGGAAAAAATTATATTACCCAATTCTTTTTTTAATTCGGCCTCCGTATGAGTAGCTTGATCCTGTTTAGATCCCCGTTCCCAGCGACACAGATCTCCAAGCACCTTGCCAAACAGAATAATAATTTGGGCCAAAGAGAATCTCTTATTACCCCAAATTCCCCGACCCAATTGTAATAGACTTTTAATTTCCATGCACTAAAATTTTTTAGCCTTTGTATTCCTCCAAGGTTAGCTCAACTTCTTTAGTTTCACCTTTATGCCAAACTTTTAAGGTGATGGTCTGGCCCACTTGATATTTATTAATTTCATTAACCAAGGGGTGGTCACTATCAATTTTCTGACCGTTAATAGCTAGAATAATATCATTTTCCACTAAGCCGGCTTTATCAGCCGGGCTGCCCGGCACTACGGCCAAATCGCCGGGCTGCTCGCCGCGCAAAACCAAAGCCCCATCTTTGATGGGCAATTGATTTTTCTTAACAATTTCTTCATTTAACATAACATAACGCACGCCCACGTAAGCCCGAATAATTTTACCATTCTTTTTGGCGCTCTCAATAGCCGACTTAACCGTATTAACCGGAATCGCGAAACCAATTAATTGACCACCTTGGTTAATAGCCGTGTTAATGCCAATAACCCGGCCACCTAGATCCAACAATGGCCCGCCGGAATTACCCGGATTAATAGCCGCGTCGGTCTGAATTACTCCTTGTAATTTTTCTGATTGCCCGGCCCGGTCCCCGGCTACTACTTCCCGGCCCACGCCGGAAATTACTCCCTTAGTCACCGTGTTAGAATATTGTGCTAAGGTGTAGCCAATGGCAATTACGGTTTGGCCAATTTGTACTTGAGAAGAATCACCCAACTCTAGAGTCGGCAAATTAATAGCTTCTATTTTTAATACTGCCAAATCATTAACTGGATCCCGGCCCACTATTTTAGCCGGATATTTTTTGCCATTAGCCAATAACACCGTGTATTCAGCACTATCATCCAAAACCACGTGCTTATTAGTAACAATTAAGCCGTCTGGAGCCACAATAAAACCGCTGCCACCACCAATTTGCTGCTTTTCTTTTTTCTGACTTTGAGGAGCTTGCGGCTGAATTGGCTGCAATTGCGGCCAACCAAACTGATCAAAATTAAAATTAAAAAATTGATTAAAGAGCTGGCTATTGTCTACAACCGGTACTTCTTTGGAAATTAAAATACTAACCACGGCCGGACTAGCCTGCTTAACCACGCCAATGGTATTAACTTCGTCTTGATTTAAACCGGCGCGGCCCTTGTTTAAACCGGCTAAAATTTTATTCCAAGAAATAGTGGTTTGATCCGTACCCAACAAACCTTGATCAATAACCAATAATTTTACTCCAATAATACCGCCTAAAAGTCCGGCCAATAGGGCCAGCAAAAAAATCCCCACTAAAGAGAAATGAGGTTTATTGTTTTTTAATTCGGTTTGAGAGGAACTTAAAATATCTTCAGACATATAAATAATAATAAATTATTAATTAACGTTGAATCTCCCTGAGGAGCTGCTGATATTGTTTTAATAAATCTCCGGTTGAACTGGCCGTAGTTGGCGGCTGATTGCCGGCCGGCACTATAATTTTATCTAAAGGCAAATTATTTAACTGCAAACTGCCACTAGGATCAACAATACTGGTCAAACCCTTAATCAAGCTGGGTAAAAAGAATAAACTGGCCACAATTGGTACCACAATAATCGCCAAATAAATCCAGCTAATCACCCGTTGCCACAACATGTGCTTATAAAGCTTGTTGACCTTCTGATAAATATCCTGAGTGTAGACCAGATTGTCCTCAGCCATTTTTTTCCAATGATCGCTAGGGCCTGGAGTAAATTCCATACGACAATATTTTAATTTTAGTTTATTTTTTTAATTTTGTCTTGGCTGATCTTTTGCCTAAAAGTTGCTGCAATTCTCGTTGAAAGGTTTGCACATCATCAAAAGACCGATAAACGGAAGCAAAACGGATAAAGGCCACCTTATCAAAATTCTTTAGCCGCTTCATAATGACTTCGCCAATTTCCTGGCTGGTTATTTCGTCCCGCTGCTTTTTCTGCAAATCCCGTTCAATTTGATTAATTAATTTTTTAAACTGATCCAGAGTGTAAGGGCGCTTTTCTAAAGATTTTTTCAAACCGGATTCTAATTTTTCCCGCTGATAAGCTTCTTTGCGACCGTCCCGCTTAATCACCGCTAAATTTAAAATTTCTGTATTCTCATAAGTAGAAAATCGGTAATTGCATCGCTGGCATTCGCGTCGGCGCCGGATGGCAAAGCCGTCCTCCACTAACCGAGAATCATTAACCTTGCTATCCGGGGCTAAACAAACCGGGCAACGCATAAGCGTTTACAGGTTAATTTTCCTCCGAATAAAAGTTGGAATTTCCAAATCCTCTTCTTCTTTGGTTTTAGGTGGCACGGCCTCGGCGGCGGCCGAAGAATTTTTGCCAGTGGCCGGTTCGGTTACCTGCGGGTTGGCATGAGCCATTTCTTTCTTAGAAAAAAAGTTTTTTGGGGTTTGTAAAATTTTTGGCGGGGTTACCTGAAATTTTTCTGTTCTAACTTCGCGCTCTTTACTCTGGGCAAAGCCCGTCGCAATTACCGTCACTTTAACCTCATCATTTAAAGTTTCGTCAATAATGGCCCCAAAGATGACCTTGGCATTAGGATCAACCGAGGCCGTAATTACTTCGGCGGCTTCATTAACTTCATACATGCTTAAATTATTACCGCCAGCAATAGTAAAGAGTACGCCCTTGGCGCCTTGAATGGAAAGCTCCAACAGCGGACTATCAATGGCCGCCTTAGCCGCTTCCGCGGCCCGATTTTCACCAGAGGCGCGGCCAATACCCATTAAAGCCGAACCAGCGTCTTTCATAATGGCTTTAACATCAGCAAAGTCAACGTTGACCAAGCCCGGAATCGTAATAATTTCTGAGATGCCTTGCACGCCTTGTTTTAAAACTTCATCAACAATGGAAAAAGCATCCAAGAGAGAGGTTTTTTTATCAATCACCTGCAATAACCGATCATTAGGAATGGTAATAATGGTATCCACCCGATCTAAAAGGCTATCCAGGCCCCGTTCGGCAATCTGCCGCCGCTGAGCCCCTTCAAAAGCAAAAGGCTTAGTAACTACGGCTACGGTTAGCGAACCTAGAGACCGAGCAATATCAGCAATTACCGGAGCCGCGCCAGTACCAGTGCCGCCGCCTAAGCCACAGGTGATAAAGACCATGTCGGCACCCTCAATTACCTCCCTAAGCTCTTCGCCGCTCTCTTCAGCTGCCTTACTGCCTAAATCCGGATCCATACCAGCACCCAAACCCCGAGTAGTGTCTTTTCCAATATGAATTTTAATTGGGGCTGAATTATGGTTTAAGGCTTGTGCATCAGTATTGACCGCAATAAATTCAATGCCTTTGATTTTAGCATTAACCATGCGATTAACCGCGCTGCCGCCGGAACCACCAACGCCCACCACTTTTATTTTGGCAAAAGTTTCTATTTCCGGTTTAATTTCCATAAATTTATTTAATTTAGTAGTCATGGGTCTAAGATTAAGGCAATAAAGGTTTAATTAAATTCTTTAACTTACTGGCAAAAGAACTTAAGGAATTGGCAGAATTACTAGACCCTCTAACATCGCCACCCTGACGAATTGCCCACAAGGCTAAGCCGAGAGCTGGAATAAATTGGGGATCAGAAACTTTATCAATCATGGAAGTATCAAAAGCCGGGGCACCCAAAAAACAAGGCAAGCGCATTTTTTCTTTAGCCATTTCAATAAAGCCTGGCAATTTGGAACCGCCCCCAATAAAAACCAAACCGGCCGGCAACATGCCGGAACGATTAATTTTTTTCAATTCTTTGTCTACCATCACTAACATTTCTTCAACCCGAGCCGACACAACTTCCGCCACCTGACGAATAGGAATAAAGGTTCGCTCGGCTTCTTGATCACTAAATTTAGATAAATCAAATTCATCGCGTTTATTGACTTTAGCCAAATCCGCCTGGCCATAAGTCATCTTAATGGCTTCAGCCGCCTCTAAAGAGGTTCTTAAGGCAATAGCAATATCATTGGTAATGTTACTGCTGCCCACCGGCAAGACTAAAGCTTGAAGTAAATCGCCTTCCTCATAAACCGCCACACTGGTAGTGCTATAACCAACATTAACCAAGCCCACGCCCAGTTCTTTTTGCTTACTAGTTAGCACGGCTTCAGCCGCGGCTAGCGGAGAAAAAACCGGCTGGTCAATTACTTCCACTCCGCTTCTAGCCATGACCCTGGCCACATTACGAATTTGCGCTGACGGACATAAAATAACTTTAGCCACGGCTTCTAACCGAATACCGTTTAAGCCGATTGGATCTTTAATGTGAGTTTGCTGATCAACATTATAATAAAAAGGAACGGTTACTAACATTTCCAAATTAGGCTGCTGAATAGCTACTGACCGAGCAGCTTCAAAAGCCCGATCCACATCAGCTTCACCAATAACCCGATCAGCCTTAGCTACCGCCACCACCCCGCTTGATTGCTGTAAGACAATACCTAAATTACCGATACCAATAGCCGCCGCCGTCACTGGCACGCTACTCATCCGCTCTAACCGTTCCAAACAAGCCGAGACCGCTGAAACCGTTTCATCAATATTGGCAATTGTTCCACGAACAATGCCCTGACTTGGTTCTTCGGCCGCGCCAATTAACTGCCACTCGCCGCTAGGCAAGCTTTGAAGCATTACCGCCCGAATAAAACCAGAACCCAAATCAATACCGCTAACTACATGACCTTTCATAGTTTATAAAAATTCTAAACAATAATATTTTGCTGATAATAAAAATCACCAATGGTGCTCTTATTATAATAGAAAAAACTGTTTTTAGCAAAAAAACAGTTTTCCACTAATTGAACACAAAAATTGTTCTTTTTGTTTTTACAATAAATGAGAAAGAAAAATTAAAATTCCAACAATAAAGGCAATTAAAGCTGCTAATAACGTTACTCCAGCCATCACATCTTTAATCAGCTGGGCATAGACATGAACTCTGGGCTTAGCTAAATCAACCAGTCGTTCCATCATGGTATTAATCAATTCGGTTATTAAAACCAAGCCGCTGACTATAATAATCAAGATCCATTCCAAGACACTTAAAGCTGCTAGCCAGCCTAAAATTATAACTATTATCAAGGCCAAGCTATGCCATCTAAAATTATTTTGAGTTTGCCAAGCCGCCCCCAGCCCTCGTAGAGCGTGAGCTAGACTATGCCAAAGTTTTTTAATAGAAAGCATAAATTTAGACGGACAATTGTGTTAAAATTTTTTGTTCAAGTGTTCGCATGATCTTGCCGGCCATTTCCCGCTCATGATCATAGCCTAACAAATGAAGCAGGCCATGCAAAAAAACCCAAGCCAATTCTTGGCTAGGCAAACGTTTATTGGCCTTGGCCTGTTTTTGAACCTGCGGCCAGCAAATGTAAAGCTCTCCCAAAAAAGGCACCACCTTCTTAGGGTTTAATTGAGCATAGGTAGAAAAATTAAGAGACAAAACGTCCGGCACATAACGCCGGCGCCGTAATTGCCAATTTAACTCCCGCGCCTTAACCGCCGATAAAAAAACCACATTAACCACGGCTGGTTTACGCAATGATAAAACTTTAATCAATAAAGCTGGAACCTGCTGTTGAATGGCAGCAAAAGATTTGATTTGGGTGACAGTAATGACCCTAATCATAGTTTAAGATTCACTGGTTGAACTACTGTTAGTTTGATCTGGGGTTGAAGAGGGAGTTGGCTTTTCCGCGGCCGGAGCACTAGTAGTTGTGCCACTAAACTGCCAAGTTTTTAATAACATTTTATAAGTGGCAAAAAAGTTAGCTTCTTTGCCCACGCCCACATTATAAGAAATAATGAAAAGTTTGCTGCCGGAACTTACGTAAGTAACTAAGCCGTCGGCTGTTTGAGTAGCCGGCAAATTAGCCACCGTCACTGTAGTTAATAAATTAGGATTAACATTAGGATTTTGACGTAAATACCAATTAATTGCCGACAAGCCCAAAGGATTATCTTGCACTAAAACATCAAAAAATTCATTAGTGTTTGAATCAGTAAATAAGGTTTCTTTACCATCATCAATTGACTTGGCCACCCAAGGCTTAGGATAAATAAAAGAGTAGCCATAGGCTTGATTACGATAAACCGCCGTAGTAGTTGCTTGCCAAATCCTTTTAATCTTATCAGCCGGGTCATAACCAGCAATGAGCTCCTCGCCATCTTTATAGCCATCACCATCGCTATCTACCTTAGTACTAACCGCATGATAAAGGCTTTCTTCAACATCGGTTAAGCCATCGTTATCTGAATCTAGGCCAATAGTTGGTGGCTTTGGATTTTCTGTTTGATTTTCGGGTGTTGCCGGCTGAGTGGTTGGAGTTGAAGTAGGCGCCACTGGCCCATTAGCGCTGCTCTCCGGGATAATCGCCGTGGGATTGGCCAAGTATTTGCCTTTAGGCAAGACTGTTACCCCCCAAGCAGTTCCCTCTTCTAAGGCAAAGCCAATTTGAAAGGTGCCTTCAGTGGCGGTATACAAATAAGGCTGTTCCGTGCCAGGGTCGGCAAAGCCAGTTGCAATTGACTAATGGTTTCTAGTCGCTGTCGATCCCGATCAGCCGGACTTTTTTGTACCAGGGTCTCGGCTGGCGCTTGTGGCGCTGGCGAAATTACCGGCTGGGTCTCGGCTGACGGCTGAGCTGGTTCAAGGGCGGGCTGTTTTTGGCTTCGCAACAAAAAAATAACGGCGACACCAACGCCAATAACGGCGACACCAATTAGACCAATTAACAACCAACGATTAAAACTATTCTTGGGCGCTAATTTAGGTGCCAAAAATTTTTCCGGCATGACATGAACTTCCGAATCACTAACTTCGGTAGCTTGATTGCTAATAATATCATTAGAAACAGGCGTAGCCATAACTCTTATTACGGTTGGGTGGAGGTTGAACTCGTGCCCAAATTTTGAGGCAAGGCGCGCAGTCGGCCCGGACCCAATGGATTATAATTATTTTTAACTTCTTCACCATCTTTATAGCCATCGCCATCTGTATCCGCCACCAAAGGATTAGTACGATAAACCACCACTTCATCACGGTCAGACAAGCCATCCGCGTCAGTATCTGGATTATTAAGGTTAGTGCCCAGGGTCTGTTCCTGATTGTCCGGCAAACCATCGCCATCAGAATCAAGCGTGGCCAGATTAGCTTCTGAAGTTGATGAAATCAATTCCGTCTGAGCAGTAGAACTTTCTAAAGCCGGTTCAGTTGACGTGACCAGGGGTTCTTCAATAATAGTTGGCTGCTCTACTTGAGTGGTGATTGGCAAGTTTTCCGGAGTAGTGGCTACTTGAAAAAAACGGGCATAAACATACCAAGCGCCAGCGATCAACAAAAGAACGATTACTAAAATAATCAACCAACGCCAAAATCTAAAGCGCCGCGGATGCACGATCTCACTTAAATTAGCCAAGGGTTCCTTAGGGCCACCCATCATTCCGCTACTTACCCCACCAACTGGCACAGTTGGAGAAACCAACGGCTGGCTTAATGGTTCAGCGGCTGGCTTTGATTGAGCGACTGGCTCAACTTCTTGAAAAATATCTTTAGGTTCAAAAGATCCGGTTGGTTTAGTCTCTTCAAACATAAAATTAAATAATTAATATAATTTTCTACTGCCAATTTTAGCTTTGGCTAAATTTATAAAATAGTATGCTAAAAAACTAAGACTTGGCTTTATTGTACCGCACTTTACTCAAAAAGTCACCTGTAAATATCAGTCTTGAATTAGAAACGGTGCTCACAGAAAAATGGTACTATATCCAGATCATCATAGTTTAAAGAACCAATTGCCATATTATTACCTATCCATTCTTCATTAGGCCATTTGCGAGTAGTTTCCAGGCGGCCGACTAAATCATAATTAGTTCCTCTATCTTTAGCCTCATAACCATAAAAATAAGCTCGATTGGTACAAGCGAATTGCCGGCGAGCAGCATTCCAGCAAGTTTTGGCTTCAAAACCAGTATTAGCTTGATCCCCGGCTGGTCCAACACAAACCGGCTCGTTTAAACCTTCGGGACCAATATTCATTGTATTAAGAGGGTCAGTTGGCAAAGCTTGTTTTAATTCCGTGCTCAAAGTTTGCGCCCAGGATGGCCAAACACTAACTGACATTCCTGAAACATAACTCCCGCCGCCCAAAATCGGATATAAATGTCTATTATCTAATGCGTAATAATCAGCCAATGATTTTTCTATGGCCGTTAGGTCACGTACCCGCTGCCAATCTCTAACCACCTTATCCTGAAGATTGGTATTGCCATTTAAATTTAAATTAAATCTCACATTATTCAAAAGCCGCTCAACAATTTTAGTAGTAGTAGCCACTGCTCCCTGATTATAAGATAAGAGAAAAACAGTGGTGTAGGCCTCGGCGTTTTGAATATTTTCTTCGCTAATAAAATTATCTTCCGGTATGGAAAGCGACCCTCTAACCGTAACTGCAGTTTGAGTAAATACATTAGGATTGCCACCAAACAAAAGTCCAGTAGCGGCCGCGCTAACTACCGTATTAACATTGCTGCCACGGGCGGCATTACTCTGAAAACTACCATTGGTGGCTGCATCTAGATCAGTACAAACCGCCGCGCCAGTTGTTGAATCAATCTGGCAACCATTTTGATCAGTATTACTATTAATAACCGTCGTCGCATTAAGCGCCTGCGTATTAGTCTGCGGACAAGAAACCGAACCGGTAGTAGAATTAACTGCGCAATTATTTTTATTAGTCTGCGGACAAGAAACCAGACCCGAAGAACTATTTTGGCATTGAATAATTGGCGTGGAGCCGCAAGAAATTATTCCGCCCGTACCAACGGCCTCACAACAAATCAAAGCGCTGCCGTCAGAATTTAATTGACAACCCGCTGAACCCGAAGGCGTAGTAGCAGCCGTAGCCGTATCTAAACGGATTAAACGCAAATAAGCTAAAATTTTCTTCCACCACGGCGCTTGGTTACTAATTGAGTTAAAAGATAAGCGTTGCTGATTAAATAGTCTATTAAACACACCCGGCATGGCCAGGTTAGTGGCTCCAACATAAAAAGTACTACCATCTTTGATCGCCGGATAACCATCCACTTGGACACCCTGCGGCTTACCGCCGATTGGATTTAATTCTTTGTACCAAGCTAATGGCAAAAGATGAGCTGGGTTTTGATAAATACGCAAACCAATAACATCGCCCGTATCTGGTACCCCAACTAAATACTCCCTAAGCAAACCATTTCTGCCCGGGATAGATTCTGGATCAAAAGCCGGCAAAGAATTATCTTCACTCAGGGCCGGCAAATCATCACTGACATCATGGGCTCGTCCAGCATCTCGGCAATAACGCAAAGAAAAATTAAAAGCTATATCTTGAAAAATAGGCAAATTCGTGCCCACCGCCGCTGGCCAAGGATTTTCACACAAATCAACATCCACTACGGCACCAGCCTGTTTAACCGCCTCTGGTATGCCCCGAGTAGTACTAGCAATGGCCGTAATCGTCGCTCGCCCATTATAATTTTGGGCTTGAACACTGGCCTGAGAACTTTCGGAATTAACCCTAGCCACTTCTTCTTTACTAGAAAACCACTGCCAACTCCAACTATAGTCATCCACAGAAACCAAGGCCTGCCCATCAATCGCATGAGCCGTGGCAGTAAATTCCTTAGTAGCCAACTCGCCCTGACTCCTAGTAAATAAATGATAAACCGGATCCATAGTAACGTGATTTAAAGCACAAATTGTTGATCTGGTACTAAAGGAAGAAATAATTGAATTGTCTTGAACAATATAAACTCCGTCTTTGGGAGTTAAATCAAGCGTCAAACCTTGAAGATTAAGGATGCCGGTTAAGCCGCCCAACAACCTAATTCTAATTCGAGCCGTAGTTGGCAAAACCTCACTCGGGGTCAACAATAGCCTGGTCACCTGCCGGGGCGAGCCATTAACCGAAACAGTGTCTTCTACGGTTTGAATTTTAATTGGTATTGCTTGCCAAGTATTAGCGTTAAATCTAGTAGTAGCAGAAAAAGTATTTACTTTATAATTTGCATCGTTAGTAATGACGGCTTCACCATTGCTAGCATAAACCTGTACTCCAACCAAAGCCTTTAACCAACGATACCAACGTTGGTACCAAGGAATTTGGCTTAAGCCGGCCCGCGCTTCTAAAATAACTGTTTGCTGATTCAAGGTTAGCGGATTAATTAATTGATCAAAGGTCGCCCCCATTAGACGGTTGGGGCAAACGTCCGACCGATTCAACTCTGGGTCAAAACTGTAAACTTGAGGTTGACTAGCCACGCCGCTAACCATAATGGCTGCTTGAGCAGTGGGCAATGACGAGGTTTGATAATTAACCGCCGGCACGGCTCGGAGCAGAGCATTGCCTTCGTTGCGACCAAAAACATCAACGGCATAACTATTAGAGCGACTGGCCGCTGGCACAATTTCTACCAACTGTTCATTAGTCAAATTCCAATTAAAGGGCACTCCTAACTGCAACTCTAAATTACCGACTGTACCAAAAACTTCTCCACTAAACTGCTGACTGCCATTAATTTGCAAGGTAGAACTAGCTGGATTAATGCTAGCTCTGGTTATTTGGCAAACTTCATGATTAGTAGTAGCCCTAAACCAACAGCCTCTAAAAACGCCATCTGACCTAGCTGGAATTGCTACATTACCACAAGCATTCTCACTTAAGGTTAGATCTAAGGAACTAGAAACTGCTTGGGGCACAAAGACCCAATAAGTTTGGCCAGCGGCTAATAAACCATTCTCTCTAGTTCTGATCAAAGCCACTTTCAAACCACTATTTAAAACCTGAGGAGAAAATTGATTGGTCACCTCTTCAAAATTAGCTAAATTTTCTTCACTGGGATTTTCTCCAAAACCCGCTCGCGGTTGATAAATTTTTAATTTATTTAAATTAGCCGCTGCTTGATTAATACTCAAATTAAACTTAACCCCCAATAAAGCATTGCGACAAGTTGGGCTAGTGGCTGGATAAACATTGGTCAAAGAAAAATTATCAGAAACAATAACCAAACCATTATTATCATCATTATGAATAGCAGCTTGGCCATTACTAGCCGTAGCCAAAACATGAGCCTGACCCCAATAATTGCTAGTGACCGTAGCCACATTGCCTTGGCCCACGACTTCTTGAATTACTTGAGTATTAGACGGGTCTTTTTGCCAAGTCCAAGTTAAAACAGCCGGATCAATAACTTGGCAATTATTACCAACCACCAAAGCCCGATAAGGCCGGCTTTGCTGTAAATCTCTAAATTGAGCCAAATTTGGATTAACTATAACCCGCTTTAAATCACAACTCCCATTATTAGTAGTAAATTCCCAAGTATGTTGGCCACTAAGCGGCACACCCGATAAACTCAAAATTCCCTGTTGCCCACCAACTAATTCAACGCAGTAATGAGTATCAGGCGCCAAACCACCAGCTACTTGAATGGTAAAGCCGATAATTTGATTATCTTGACCAGTTAAATAATCCAAATTAAAACCATTAACTGATTCCGAACAAGCTTGCCCAGCCTCTCCCTTGGTAAGCCTGATTGCGCCAGCTGAAAAACGATTCAAATTGGCGTCATTACCATTAGGTAAAACAAATCTGGCCGCAATCATTGAATTTAAACAAACTTCATTACCGGTTGGCGTGGGTGAAGCAATATTATTCAAACAACTGGCGGTAGTTAATAATCGCGGACTAGGGTCCTCAATCACCAATTTAGCCGTGCTAGAAACTGAATTATTATTAACAACTACCGTTCTAATCACTACCGGCGAAGTCGCACTAGCCAAAGCATTGGCCGAAACACTAGCAAACAGGCCATTGGGAACCTGCTGGGCCGCAATGCTAGCCCGAGCATCATTATTATCTAAAGACCAATTAAACTGACCCCGACAAAGATTACAATTAACATCTTGGCCTTGGGCATAAAAAGCTTTTTCTTCGCCCAAATAGGCTCGATAATTATTAGGAGAAATGCTAACCGTATTTAATCGACACATTTCATTAGCCGCGCCGGTTTTAAAATGCCAAGCATAATCTTCTTGCATGGGCCAAGCGCCATCACCGTTATAACGAATATATTCATGATTAATTGTAATTTGATACCAAGTATTAGCCTGCCAAGCCGGTTCGTCCATTAAAGTAATAAACAATTTAGAGGGCGTACTGGAGCCCCCCTCAATAACTGTGTAATCTTTTGGCCAATCCCTAGCTGCGCAAGCTGCTGCTGAAAATTGTGAACCTTGACCACATTGCTCTATAGCCACGGCCTGATTTGAATTTGGAGTTTGAATGGCCGTATTAAAATACACTCCTAAATCAGTCAGGTCCAAAGGCACTCCTAAAGCATTTTGCTTAGGGGCCGGAGAAGCCGCCGAATAAGCATCACAAGACAACATTTCCTTAACCTCCGGATACTTACAGCCATCGCAAGTTCTAAAATTCCAATCAAAGTAACCGCCTAAACCATTAGCACCGGCCGCTGCCGCCGCTTTAATTTTAAAATTAATTCCATTACTCCGAGAAGTGGTGCTTTGTTCACCGCCTAAAAAATTATCTCCAGTCAAACTAATTACTTGACCCACTTTAGTTTCGGTTGGACGCAAGCTACAGACTCCCGGAATTGGCGTACCTTGAGTTCGGCGGAATAAATTATCTCCTTCGGTCACCACCTGCTGACCATCAACATCAATAACCACAGCCGCTGGCTCAGCTGAAGCCGCCGGCGGGACCTTAACAATAATTTGATCATTTTGCCAAAAATCACTACTACAGCTAGCTGGAAAATCATAATCAGCTTCTACTAAACCGCCGCCGGCAATCATAAATAAAACATGTCTATTGGCGGTCTTGCCATTGCCAAAGCCTTGCCCAAAAATTGTAACATAGCTGCCAGCCGGAGCGGCCACCGGGGTTAAATATCTAACTTTTAATTGCTGAGCTTGCCCACCCAAGATCTTGACCGACCGGCCATTACTTAAAGCTTCTCCTAATTTATATCTAACTGTGGTCAAACCTTGATTAAGATTAGGCACGCTAACCGTAGCCCTTTCTACTTGACCGGCCGCATAACTTAAAACCGGCGCCGTTTCACTGGCTAATTGATCTCCAAAAACCACTGTTTGCGGCAAAGGATTTTGGGCTAAATTTTTACCCTTCAAAGTTAAGGCGTCCTCGGCCCGAGCCGAACTTGGCTCAACCAAACACAAGCCCGGACGTTTAAGCGTGTTAACCGTAAAGGGGGCCTGATTACTTTCTTTGCCAACTGAAGTAATTAATTTAATCCGATACTGTTTTAATGGCACATTAGGCACATTAACCATGACCATTGACTCGCCCCATTGATTCTGACAACCGACAATTTGTGGCAATAGCAAACTAGCAACTACATTACCATCTAAAATTAATTTTACCGTGCCGGTGGCCGAACCAAAATTTCTACCCCAAATTGTTACCCAGGTATCCGCTGCCCCGTCGCCCGGATCAACTAAATCAATAATTGGCGCCGTCGCTGCTTCTTCCCCAAAAACCTTATCACCAACCGTAAAAACACTGGAACAATTAGCTGCTAATTGATCGCATTTCAAAGGTTTGCCATTAGTGCTAACCAAACCACCATTAGCCACCACGCCTCGATCTGAGATCTGAATTTTAATCTGACTATTTTTATCAAAACAATGAAAAGTTTTGGTACCAACCAAACAAGTTGATTGCGGCACAAAATCTAAGCCAGTCAAACCGTCCGAAGACCAAGTGCCCAAAACTTCTACGGTAAATTGCTTGGTCAACGAATCTTGATAATAAACTTTTAACTGACCGGCCGCTACGGCCAAAGGAATACTTTCTACCCGAAAAGGAAAATTAAACCTAACCTTAACAGCCACGTCCCGATTTGGCCAAATACTTTGATCTGGCGGAGTAATATTAGCCGCTCTAAAAATATCATTATTAAAACCACCCGGGCCACCAGGGTTACCCGGGCCACCCGGTTCATTGCCTTGATTAGCGGTTAACTGGCCACCAATCCGATTAATAACAAAAGAAACAATTAAAAAGGCTGACAAAACAATAACTAAACCAATCAAGCCATTGATAATGGTCTTTTTGGCTTGTTTAATTTTATCATCAGCGCCTTGAGCGGTCATCCACTTAAAACCGCCGACCACCATAATCACCACGGCAATCAGACCTAAAAAGCCCAAAGCAATTCTAATAATATTTAAAATAGCAATTTTAGGATCAGCCGTAGCTAAACCAGTTGAGCCAGCCAACTCTAAACCAGTAGATAACTGAGCTTGAGCCAACCAAGGTAAAGCGCTTAAGCCAAAAACCCAGACTAGAGATAACCAGGAGCGTTTTTTCATATAATCTTCTCCTTAGTTATGGCCGGTTTGATCCGGGCAATTAGCTTGATTAGAAGCACACTCGGCCGGGTTAAAGCAATTTTGATGCAGATCCTGAATTTTATCACTCAACCGACTAACATAATCACTATTATCGGCTAAAATACCATATAAATTAAGCCGAGCTCGAGTTGCTGTAGCTGTACCGTTCAAATAAACTTCTTCTTTGGTGACGGAAAAGCCAACTGGATAGCAAGCCCGCAAAACATCTGGCGGAAAAGGAATGACGGCATTGGGGGCAGGATCATTAGGATCAAGCCTGGTTACCGAAGAGGTACAACTTTGATTATTAACTGTCCCATTTTTAATTAAAGCAAAATAATCATTAATTAAGGTAGCGCTACTCATCAATTTATTAAATTGCGCCTTAACTTGAGTATTAACCGGCACCCCAGCTTGATTATGCTCTGGCAATAAAGGTAAAACAATTTTAGGTGGCTCTAGATCTAACTCATTATTAGTGGCAAATTGCCAACGATAATTATCATTAGCTGGTCCTTCAGCCAAACCGTTACGATTACCGTCTAAAGAATTGCCGGCCGCATCACTTAAGCCGCTCATTAAATCAGTAGTTTCATGAGTAACGGCATTAACCGCAGCGGCTAAAGCTAAGACTGATAAATTTTTATCCCCGGGCAAGCAAAAAACATCCCGGCCACAAGAATTACGAACACCCTGGCCTTGGGCATTAGTACAAATGGCTCTAGGAGTAAATTCTACGGTTTTAAAACCATTGGTAATTACAAAATCACCAGCCACATAGGTACGGCTACCTGCTTCTTCATAAGAAACATTAATTAACCGATAAGGATTAGCCTGATCATCAAATTGTTGCTGATTACCCACGCCCTGGCTCAGGTTACCTAAAATCACCCGCCCACTAGCCGTAATAGCATTCAGGGGTTCAGAAAAATTAATTTGAATCAAGGAATTTTTTACCACCCCATTAGCGCCAACTCCTGGCACTACATTAACTACCCGAGGCGGAGTTAAATCCAAAACATTACTGACCGAAAAAAACCAACCATAGCCAGTACCACTAAAAGCTGCTGAATTATTACGAGCCCGTTTAATATTAGACGTTAAAACTACCTTATAATTAGTGTAGCCATTAGCGCTACCAATTGGGCCAATTGGTCTAATGACAAAAGTTTTTCCGTCCACGCTCATAACAATGGCCAGGTCATACGCCAAAGTTGTAGTGGCACTTTGAGTTAAATTAATAATTTGAATATTAGTGGGCGAGGTCAAATCATTACCAATTTTAGCTAAATAACCACAAGCACCCTGATCATACAAAACTTGAGAGCACTGCTCTGGCTTAGTCTCGGGCTTAAAAATTAAACTACTAGTAGCCATAGCCTCTTTAAAGGAAACCATGATTAAAGTATTTCTAGGCACATCTTTAGCTCCTGGACTAGGATAAACATCACGTAAAATACCACCACCCAAAAGACCATAATTAAATTCCGGCGGCCGATTAGCTTCTTCGTCAACAACGCCAAATAAACTATCACCAAATTGCTTAACTACAAAGGCTACAATCAACCAAGCAGCTAAAATTACTACCAAACCAATAACTCCGTTAATAATGGTCTTTTTGGCTTGTTTAATTTTATCGTCCGCGCCTTGAGAAGTCATCCACTTAAAACCGCCGTACAGAATAATCACCACGGCCACCAAGCCAACAAAACCCAAAAATACTCTAATAATATTAACAATAACCAGCTTGGGATTGGTCGTGCCTAGTCCGGTTGAACCGGCCACTTCTAAACCAGTTGATAATTGAGCAAAAGCAAACAATGGCGAAGACAAAAAAACCGCTGCTGCCAATACTAAAGCACCAGCGATCTTTTGACGCCATCGCCCGCGGCCAAACTTACCTAAAGCGTGACGAAATTTAACCATGTTTTTGTTTTATTTAATAAAGAATTTTGAGATTATCCTTGTTTCAGGATTTGACTAACCATTGAACCATCAACTGCCCCACCCAATTCGGCCATCACCGCTTTCATCTGTTGGCCAAAGGGCTGATCGCCTAAATTCTGATCAGCAATGATTGCTCTAACCTTGGCAGTTAATTCTTCCAAGCTTAAAGCTTTGGGCAGATATTCTTCAATGGTTGCTATTTCGGCCTGTTCTTTGGCGGCCAAATCAGGCCGCAAACCTTGTTGATACAAACCAATGGCTTCTTGCCGCTTTTTTACTTCTTTACGCAGTAACTGAACAACCTCTTCTTCGGTCAAATCAGCTCTTTTCTCAATCATCTTATTCTTGAGCTGAGCTAAGACGCCCCGCAATGTTTCCAAACGGGCCTCGGCTTTGCTTTTCATGGCCAAAACAATATCGGCTTGAATTTTTTCTAGTAACACACTATTTAATTTTTTTAATCTTAATTGGCTTGCGAGCGGCAATTAATTCATCCAATTTGCCAATTTTACGCAAGTATTCGCGCTTACCGGTAATAATTTGACGCCGTAAGGCGCTAATTTTACGAGCCCGCTTGTTGGGACTGTTTTTCAGGAAACGAACTTTTTTAGCCTGAATAATTCGGCCACTTTGCATGACTTTCTTAGAGAAGCGCCGGATTAAACTTTCAAAACTTTCGTTATTCTTTTTCTTAACTTCAACCATTTGGTCTCACCTTCCTTTCTTCTTAATTTTCAATACCAAAAATTGTGGTAAAGCTTTTAAAATATACCACGATTAATAAATAAAGTCAAAACCCAAACCAACCACTAAAGTGGAAAAATAAGACCAGCTTTAAACTTTTTACCTTAAATAAAATTATCGAGTTTCTGACTTCTCATTATAAACAATTTCTGCCTTGCCTAATCGACGTAAAACTTCAGGAACAATTTTATTGAACGGCACCACCTCTTGAATTCCGCCGCTCATTTCCCGAAGCAAGACCGTGCCATCAATAATTTCTTTCTGACCTAAAATAACCGTATAAGGCACTTTAAGACGATCCGCTATTTCCAATTGAGGCTTAAGACCACTTTTAGAAAAACTTTCTACCGGTAAAACCCCGGCCTTAAACAACTCTTCGTATAAACCCAAGGCTTTGCGCCGAGCTTCATTGCCCAACTGAGCCACAAACACTTCTGGCTTGCGTCGCTCTTTGCCCTTGAGATCATGTTCTTTCAATTGCAAAATTAATCGTTCTACGCCAATGGCAAAACCAGACGCCGGAGTTGGCCGACCGCCCAGCAACTCTACCAAGCCATCATAGCGACCGCCACCGCCTAAAGAACTCTGCCGACCAGCTTCTTCTTCACCCAACCATAATTCATAAGTGGTCCGCGTATAATAATCCAAACCGCGAACAATTCTAGAATTAAGAAAATATGGCACTTGCAAATCATCCAGATATTCCAAAACTTGCATAAAATGCTTTTGACAGGCTTCACACAAAAAATCCATTTGCTGAGGCGCCTTAGCAATACTGGGCTGATCCTCTTCTTCTTTAGAATCTAAGATTCGCATCACATTCTTACTTAGGCGTTCCCGAGAAATTTCACTCAATTTATTACGATCTTTTTTAAAGTGCTCTTTCAGGGCCTGCTCATAAGCCGGCCGGCACTCCAAACAACCAATGCTATTAACCTGAACCGAAGGCTGCAGTTGAAAGGAAGTATAAATTTGATAAGCCAAATTGATCAACTGAGCATCAATCACTGGCTCTGGATCACCAATCACTTCAAAGCCAACTTGAGAAAACTGGCGATAGCGTCCAGCTTGGGGCTTGTCGTGCCGAAACATTGAACAGAAATAAAACAGTTTAACCGGTTGGGGTAAATTAATTAAACCGTGCTCAATATAAGACCGCACCGCCCCCGGTGTACCTTCTGGCCGCAAGGCTAATTTTTCTCCAGCCTGATCAACAAAGCTATACATTTCTTTTTCAACAATGTCGGTGGTTGAGCCTGTGCCTCTGGCAAATAAATCAGCCATTTCTAAAACCGGCGTTTCAATCCGACCAAAACCATATTTTAAAGCTAAATTTTCAACCACTTCCCAAACCGCTGACCAATATTTTTCATCTTCTGGCAGAATATCCTTCATGCCCTTAACCAGCTGAAAAACTTTTTTCTTCTTTTCCTTTGTCATAAATAATAAATTAAAAATTATAAGTTGGGCTGCTAAAAATCATAAATTTTGAAAAGGGAAAGGCGCGCACCAGCACCTTACCCCGAATATGATCAGTTGGGATAGGGCCAATTTTACGAGAATCCAAACTATTGCGCCGATTATCACCCAAAACAAAATATTGGTCAGTGGCCAAAGTAATTTTATCTTGGTAATAAACATCAATTTCGCTGGAAGGCAAATAAGCACTTTCGTCTAAAACAAACCCAGCCGGCTTAGTTGAATTAAAAATAGTAATTTGCCCATCTTTAAATTGAACCGTTTCTCCGGGCAAACCAATAATCCGCTTAATATAATAAGTGTCTGGATTTTGCGGCGGATGAAAAACAATAACTTGGCCTCTAACCCGAGGTTCAAACCGTTGACTGATTTCATCAATAATTAAATATTCTTTTTCCTGAAAATTAGGTTCCATGGAAGCACCTTGAACCACAAAAGGCTGAAAAACAAACATGCGTACCGGAATAATAATTACCAAAGAAATCACCACCACTTTAGTCATCTCCCACAACCACAACAAAAAACCTTGTTTGGTTGAAGCCTCAGGCAAACGTTCTGGCGTTGAAAACTGTTCCATAAAAATTTTTGTTTAGTTACCAACGTTATTTTAGAATAAAATGGTGGACCCGAGAGGGCTCGAACCTCTGACCTCTGCAATGTGAATGCAGCGCTCTAACCAACTGAGCTACGGATCCAAAAAATTATCAAAAAAGCCCAATAAATAGATAAAAGTACACCAATTATAGCAGGAAAAAAATAAAAAATCAAGCCTTAGCTAAAGTAAAAAATAGATTGAAAAAAATAACCAACTCCAGTATAATAAATCCAGTTCTAGTTCAATTTAATTTGTTACTAATTTAATTTTTTGAATTTAGTAAAGACTAGAAAAATTACGATTGATTTTTGAACAATGACTCAATTTGACAGCGTCCAGATTAAAAATCCCAAAAAACAAAAAAATGATTTGGAATTTTTAAACCAAAGCACCACCGACAATCCTAGGGTTTTTGAAAAACCACCCCGGCCCCGCCTGGCTCTTTTTAAAGTTTCCCTGTTAACAATTTTGATCATCTTCATTCTGGGCGCCATGTATGTATCAGAAAAAATTTTTGCGCCCGCCGCCCCAACTAAAATTGGTGGCTTTAATATCCTCCATCCTCTAGAGCAATTAGCCGGTTTATTTGGCTTAGCTGAACCAGGCAAGATGATTGGTGAAAAAGAAGATCGAATTAATTTAATTGTTGGCGGTATTGGCGGTGAAGGCCACGACGGACGCTATTTAACCGACACTATCATTCTAGCCAGCCTCAAGCCTTCTAGCCAACAAATTAGTTTAGTTTCTTTACCTAGAGATTTAATTTTAAGAGATGAGACTGGCCGCTGGAGCAAAATTAACGAGCTCTACAGCTTAGGTAAAACCACCAAAGCTGAGCCGGCCGGCAAATATCTTTTAACCCAAGTCAGTCAAAACTTAGACTTACCAACCCCCTACTATCTAGTTATTGATTTTTCCGGCTTTTCCAAATTAATTGATGATCTGGGTGGAATTGACGTTACCATTGAACGCAGCTTCACTGATTACACTTATCCAACCAATGATTTTAAAACTAAAGTGGTTAGTTTTAAAGCTGGTTGGCAGCACTTGACCGGCGAACAAGCTTTGCAATTTGTTCGTTCTCGCCATAGCCCAGATAATAATGAAGGGTCTGATTTTGCCCGTTCCAAACGCCAACAGTTAGTTATTAAGGCTATTAAAGAAAAGGTTATGTCTTGGCAAACCCTACTCTCACCTAAAAAATTAACCAGCTTAGCTCAAGCTTTTCAAAATCATCTTGATACCAATATCACCATTGATCAGTTCTGGCATCTTTATTCCATCTTTAAAAATTTTGATGTTAGTAATTTATTTACTTTTGTTTTGGATGACAGTCCGGAAAATTTCTTGGTGGGCGGCCTGGCCCAAAATGGTGCCTATGTTTTGCAGCCCAAAGGCGGCTCTTGGGAGCCAATTACCCTACTGGTTAAAAATATCTTAAGCCGCGGCCAATTAGCCGGAGAAAATAAAAAAATTGTCGTCCTTAATGGCACGCCTATAGAAAACCTGGCCTTTACTATGAGCCAATCACTCCGTAATCTAGGCTTTACGGTAACTAACTTTGCCAATGCTCCTAGCAAAGATTTTTCTAAAACCGTTATTTACGATTTTACTACTAGCACCAAAAAAACTACTGCCGAATTATTGACTAATTTCCTTCATGGTGTTCAAGCTCCTTATTTACCAGATGTTTTGCAAACTCTTAAAAAAAATTACCCAGAGATGGACTTATTGGTCATTTTAGGTCAAGATCAACAAATTAAGACTCAGCCGCTAGTTCCTTGGCTAATCCCAACCTCTAGCTCCTCTACTCTAATCAGCACCACTTCCTTGGAAATCATTGACTCAACTACCACTAAAACCTATGAATAATCTGCCTCGAGTGGCCTTAATTGGCCGCGCCAATGTTGGCAAATCAACGCTATTTAATCGGCTAACCGAAAGCCACGAAGCCATAGTTTCTTCTATTCCAGGAACTACCCGAGACCGGCAAATGAAAACTCTGGCCTGGCGAGACCGGCAATTTACTTTAATTGATTCTGGCGGGTTGGATCCGGTTCATGATGAAGAATTTGCCGAAGATATTATCAATCAAGCGCTAACGGCCATTCATCAAAGCGATCTGATTCTATTTGTGTTAAACGGCCGAGACGGCGCCATGCCTCAAGATAAAATTGTGGCTGACGTTATCCGCAAAAGCCGTAAGCCCTGCTTAATAGTAGTCAACAAAATTGATCACCCAGGTTTAGCTTTGCAGGCTGGCGAGTTCGCCGGCTTTGGTCTAGGTGACATCTTTTTAATCTCGGCTAAAAATGGTTCGGGCACTGGTGACTTACTAGACGCTGTGCTAAAACGCCTGCCCAAACAATCCCAAGCCAAGCCCACCATGCCGCAAATAAAAATTGCCATTATTGGCAAGCCTAATACCGGCAAGTCTTCTATTATTAATGCCCTCCTGGGTGAAGAGCGCATGGTCACTTCCGCCAAAGCCTTTACCACTCGCACCAGCCAAGATATTCAAATCCAATTTCACAATACCCTCTTTACTATTGCTGATACGGCCGGCGTTAGGCGCAAAGCTAAAATTTTTGATCCCTTGGAAAAATTAAGTTCCCGCCAAAGCCTGGATCGACTAAAAAATGCCGACATTGTTTGGCTAGTGACTGATGCTTCTGAACCGCTTTCCAACCAAGAAGCTGATTTAAGCCGGCTGATTGTAGAAAGTGGCGTGGGCTTGATTATTATTGGCAACAAGTGGGATTTAATTGGCGACAAGACTGATAAAACTTTAGCCAAATTTCAAGATTACTACCAAAGATTTTTTGCTTATTTAACTTTTGCTCCAATTGTCTTTACTTCAGCTGTAACCAAACAGCGAGTTCGTGACCTGTTAGCAATGTCAGCCAAAATCCAAGTGGAGCGTTTTAGAGAAATTACCGAAAATGCTTTGGACAAATTCTTAAAAGTTATTTTGAGCCGACAAAGACCGCTCAAGGGCCGTGGCACTCGTTATCCTTATATCTATAAACTCAAGCAGCTTAGCGTTAACCCGCCTCATTTTCAATTGGTAACCAACTATGCCGATATCAATTCCAGTTATTTAAAGTTCGTGGAAAAACAGCTACGGCTCAAGTTTGGTTTTATCGGCACGCCTTTGAAAATAGAGTCTAAAAAATTGATGTTGAAGGGAAAAAATAATTAAACTATTACGCAGATAACGCGGATTATGCCGCTGATTAACACGGATAAGTGCTGATAGGCATCCGCGAATATCTGCGAACATCCGCGGTCTAATCCGTGATATCTGTGCTTTATCCGTGCTATAATAACTCCATATGAAACTTATTGTTGGTTTAGGCAACGTTGGCCAAGAATACGCCAACTGCCGACATAATTTTGGCTTTATGGTTTTAGACGCGCTAAGCCAGGATTGGCAACACAGCCAAAAAGCTCAAGCTGATTACGTCAAACTAAAAATCAGCAATCAACTGGTTGAATTGATTAAACCGACTACTTTTATGAATAACTCCGGCTTAGCAGTTGGCTACGCGATAAAAAAGCATAAACTATCAGCTCAGGATTGTGTTATTATTTATGATGACATTG
>JAPLWL010000023.1:33207-44660 GCA_026396635.1 Candidatus Komeilibacteria bacterium
AACGCCCTTGGCAATCAGGCTACTTTTTACCGGATCCGCTTGGGCATTAAAAATGAAACTACTGAAAAAATACCTACAGAAAAATTTGTCTTACAATCCTTTACTAAATTTGAACAAAAAACCGTTGACCAGGTGGTGCAACGGGCAACTCAAATTCTAACCGAGCTACTTACTAAAGAAGAGTTTTCTAAAAGCCAACAAACTATTTCCGTTTTATAAATGGCAAAGGAGCTGACCGCGTGATCAGCTCCTCGTCGCATCGAGTTGAAATTCGATGACCTATGTTGTTGAGTTCCCTGATAAATCTTTAGGAAAACGAGTCGCCCAATATTCCCTCAGCTCACCAAAGACGCTTTCGGCCTCTGAGCTTAAGGTGGTTTCATCCGGCAAGTCCCAGGCCTGCCGAGCAGTTGATTCATTTTCCCGACCAATTGCCTCAAAGAGCTTTAGAGATAGCTCGCGGAAATCTTCAGGGACGACCTCATCGTCACCCTGACGTAGAAATATGTCCGGGTAAAGCCCGCACATAAACTGCTTTACTGCCTGTAGATCCAAGGTATGCTCCTTTTGCTCCCAATATCCCGGGAGTCGGGTTTTATTTTTATCGTGAAATTCCCCTCCCTTAACTTCACGAACCTACTAGCCAGTGGAAAACATAAGCCAAAAGGATATGCCCTCACTTGGGATTAAGCGGAATCAGGAGGGGGACCCGCTTAATCAACTGACTAATAGATTTGCAAAGTTAAGCAATCATTAAAAACCTTGATTTTTTTAACTTTTATCTGTAAAATACGAAACATTAGATAATAGCCAAAAAATCTGATTGTGTCAAGTGTCTTAGCTGATATTCTTAGTCAAAAAGAAAATAGTAATTTAACCGAGCATTCACTAGGACCGGTAGCCAATCTACTTCAAGAAGCTTATTTACTATTTTCCCAACCCCCCACCTCCACCAACCACGGAGCGCTTTGCTATTGGCTAAATAATGATGTGAGTCTGGCCAAAGTCAAAAACTTTTTTAATTTACTTCCACTAATCACTAATCACTCCTCGCCAACCTCTATTTTTTGGCCCAGCTGGCAAAAACTCCCGGCCAAAAAAATTATTCAACTAGCCAATAATGAACCTTTGTTCTTAATTGCTACTTCCAACCATTGGTCAGAAAAAATCCCTTCTTTAAAAAATCCTGAAAAAAAATTAAACTTAACTGTGGGCGAACGTTATTCATTAACCTTGCTTAAAAAAACTCTGGTTGATTGGGATTTTTCTCCCTCACCCCAATTAAGCCATCCGCAAACCTTTTTTATTCAACAGTTAGAACCAGCCGATCAAACTATTAAACAACAACCGGAAACTTACAGCCTCTACCCTTCAGAAAAAAGTATTATTGACCGCGAATCATTAACTAACATTTTGCCTAAGCAAAGCTGGCAAATTTTTTCAACTACCCTGCTTAACACCGAGATTCCGCCCTTGCCCGGCCAGCATCTATTTTTTAATCCACTGCCCACTAAACCGGCTAGCAGCCTAAAAACTCTACCAACAAACTTGGCTCAATTTTTGTCTCTTAAAAAAACTTTCTGGCTCACCAACAATCTTGAAGCGGCTCGCCAATTAGCTCAAGCAAAAAATCTACAACCACATTTTTTAGAAAGCACCAAATTAATTACCGAGACCGGTTTAGTAGACAATGAAACCATTATCACTACTGATGCGGATTGGCATTTAACTCCACCTAAAAAAATTCGGCCTAATTTACAACTGATTGCCGAATTAAAACCTGATGACTTGGTAGTCCATACTGATCACGGCATCGGCGTCTTTAAAAAACTGGCTCACCGAGTTATTGATGGCGTCCAAAAAGAGTACGTGGTAGTGGCCTATGCCGATAACGACACCCTGTTTGTGCCAGTAGAAATGTCTGACCGCTTAGAAAAATATTGGGGGCCAGCCAACCCCACTATTCATCGGCTAGGCGCCACTTCTTCTTGGCAAACAGAAAAAGCCAAAGCCAAGGCCCAGGCCGAACAAGTCGCCGCCGAACTGCTTCATTTAGCCGCCCAACGCGAATTAACCCAAAGTCCGGCGCTTTTTCAACACAGAGAACAAGAAGAATTAATTAAAACCTTTCCCTACCCTGATACGCCGGATCAAAAAACTTCTTGGCAAGAAATTTCCCAAAATTTAATTTCTGACAAACCCACTGATTTATTATTGTGCGGCGATACTGGCTTTGGCAAAACTGAACTGGCTATCCGCGCCGCCTATCAAGCCATCCTAAACAAAACCCAAGTGGCCGTGCTGTGCCCCACCACTATTTTAGCTCAACAACATTTGGATACTTTTCAACGCCGCTTAGGCCAATTTGGCGTTAACATTGCTTCTTTATCCCGCTGGTCCAGCGTTAAGGAACAGCGCCAAACTTTAAGCAACCTCCACAGCGGCCAATTGGATATTATCATTGGCACTCAGCGCTTACTCAGCCGCGATGTCCGTTTTAATAACTTAGGCTTGATCATTATTGATGAAGAGCAGCGCTTTGGCTTAAAAGACAAAGAGCATTTGAAAAAAATCAAAACCAATGCCCATATTTTAAGCTTAACCGCTACACCGATCCCCCGCACGCTGCATCTGTCTTTAAGCGGTTTAAAACAATTAAGCGTGATGGCCACGGCACCCCTGGGCCGACTACCCATTCAAACCGAAATTACTTTTTACGATGAAGAGCTAATAAAAAAAGCTATTCAAACAGAGGTTGACCGCGGCGGCCAAGTTTACTTTTTACACAATGAAGTAGCGACGATTAATTTATTTTGTGATCATTGGCACAAACTGATGCCCCACATTTCTTTTAGCGTGGCTCATGGCCAAATGAAGCCGCACGAACTTGAAAAAGCCATGCAAGCTTTTGATTTAGGCCAAACTCAAGTTTTAATTTGTTCCAGTATTATTGAAAACGGACTAGATTTACCCAATGCCAACACCTTGATTGTAGATAATGCAATTAAATTTGGTTTGGCTGATTTATATCAATTGCGAGGCCGGGTGGGCCGCGGCTTGCGACAAGCTTTTGCTTATTTTTTCTATCAACGGCAAAAATTAACCGGGCTGGCGGCCAAACGCTTGCAAGCCATTTTGCAAGCCGCGGAAAGCGGTTCCGGCTGGTCCGTGGCCTTGCGCGACTTAGAAATCCGCGGCGCCGGTGAAGTTTTAGGCACTAAACAGCACGGCGCCCTGGCCGCCATTGGCCTAGGCTTATATTCCAAACTTTTAGAAGAAGTTATTACTAAAATAAAAGATGGCGTAACTTTAGAAACGCCTATTAATGTAATGATTGATCTGCCGATTGAATCATTAATTCCGGAAGAGCTACAACCGGATTTAATTGACCGGCTTCACACTTACCAACAATTAAGCAATAGTTTGGATTTAGCCCAGCTGGATAGAAATTGGCATTTAGTCTTTCCGGAAAAACTTAGCGATTACCCAGTAGCTCTACAAAATTTTTATGAAATCTTACAAATTAAAATTTTAGCCCAGAGCGTCGGGATTAGCCAGATTCAAGCCACGACCAATAACACTGAGCTGCGTTTAAAAATTATTAAAAATGAATTTTGGACCAAAGAACAAGTCGAGGCCATTATCAAAACCGGGGTCAATTGGGAATTCAAAAACAACGAAATTAAAAAAAGAACGGTTTTGCCGAACTTGTTAGCTGAAATTAAACAATTATTAAAAATTTTATAACGAGTTAGGGCTCCCCTGATGTGGAGAGCCCTACTGTTTTATGTTTGCGACGCTTGAAACGTCAATGGATGGAGGCCATGGCGGCCAATTGATCTAGTTCAGAGTTGGTTAGAAACCTCATCTGAGAAAAATCGACTTTCCCCGGCCATTGATCCGACTGCAGAGTCAACCACTTTGACAGCTTTGGAGTTGGCCCTGGTGGGAGCCTGCGACAGTTGCAGCCAGGATCAGACATGTCATAGCGCTCGCCACAAAGGCGACACAGTTGCGGATCCTCCGCTACTTCCATCACCGCAGCTGTTGCAGTGGCTAAAACCGGCGACTGAAGCCGAACATGAACATGCGCCTGGGCGGGCAAGGTTGCTGTGTAAACAGCTACCGGACGATCCCTGACCGGGATCTCACGATCCCAATCCCAGTGCAAACAGCGCCCATTATCGCCGACCACAGTGCCGCATAGCGTGCAAAAATGGCCGGACCATTCACTTATTTCCATTCCCCCTCCTATGTTAGGGGTTTTACTTTTTTGAGCCACCGATTTGGCCTATGTAGAACATAACATATTTGACAACTTCTGTCAATAGTGACTTAATATATGCCATATTTATCCCCTTACCCACAAATGGAAATTTAACAAAAAAACCATAATAATCTATAATTAAACAACACAAACATTCCTTAAAAGAGCGAATGTTTTTTATTTATTCACTTTTATTAAAATATGCCATTGCCAACTAAAGACTTGCCCTACCTTTTAGCTTTTAGCCAAATTAACGGCCTAGGCTCAGCTAGCTTGCAGCGAATTTTTGATTATTATAAAAGTTTTGAAGTTGCCTGGCACTCACCTACTGCCAATCTTAAGCAAATCCATTTGCCAGAAAAAGTTATTGAACAAATCCAAGAAGCAAAAGAAAAAGTTGATCCAGAAAAAATTTATCAAGAGGTTTGCAAACAAAATATTAAAATAGTTTCTATTTTAGATGAAAATTATCCCTTACTTTTAAAACAAATCCACCAACCGCCGTTCCTGCTCTACTATCAAGGTAATTTAAATTTACCTCAACTGGGCTTAACTATTGTTGGTAGCCGCCAATGCACCACCTATGGCCAACAAACTATTGCCCACCTATTGCAACCATTGGCCAACCAACCAATTACTATTGTTTCTGGCTTAGCCATTGGCCTAGACACCCTGGCCCACCAGCAGGCTTTAGCTAATAATCTGCCGACGATGGCCATAATTGGTTCTGGCTTAAGCCGCTCAGTGCTGTATCCTAGGCAAAACCTAACCCTAGCTCAAAAAATTCTTGAAGCCGGCGGCGCGCTTATTTCGGAACTACCTCCCACTACCAAAGCTCAACCAGCTTTTTTCCCGCGTCGTAACCGAATTATGGCCGGACTGACCCAAGCTACACTAGTAATAGAAGCTGATATTACTTCTGGCGCCCTGATTACCGCTAAATACGCTTTAGATTTTAATAGAGAAATTTTAGCTGTGCCTGGTTCTATTTTTCAAACCAAGTCTGCCGGACCAAATTGGTTAATTAGCCAAGGCGCTAAAATCATTACTAAACCAGAAGATTTGCTAGAAGCCTTGGCCTTACCAACCGAACAACCACTAACTGAAAAACCTTTGGTTTTCCCAAGTAATTTAGCCAAACAAATATACCACCTAATTCAAAATAATTATCAAACAGTTGAGCAATTAACTAACCAAATTACCGCCTCTAGCCCAACTGATATTTTGGTCAGTTTAAGTAGTTTAGAATTGGCTGGCTTAATTAAAAAAGAGGGTGGAAATTATTTCTGCTTATAATTAATAAATTTTATGGAAGACTTATCTAATTATGAAAAGCTTAGAACAGATACTTTAAAATACTACAATAATATTGGCAAAATTTTTTCGCCGGCTCTAACTAAAGAAGTTTGCTTTAATTCAGAAGGCTTTAATCATATTATTTTTAAATCAGCCCGTACCGAACGAGAAAGATCGTCACAAATTTTACGGTTTAAACTTTTACCATTAGCCAGTAAATTAACAAAAATTTCAACTACTTTCCAAGAATTTGAGGAAACAATAAAAGAGTTTGAAATAAAACAACATAAAAAGAAAATTAAAGTCCCTAAGCCAGTTATTTATTGGGGAATTATAGCTATTACTGACGGGCGGAAAATTAAAGTAATTTTGAGGCAAGTTGGTGATAATGGAAATATCCACTTTTGGAGTATAGTACCGGCTTGGATTACTAATAAATATCGTGATATAAAACTTTTTTACACTATGAAAGGAAATCCTGAAGAGGATTAAACAACAAAAAAACCGCTTATAAGCGGGGCTTTCGTATGCTTGCCTTCGGCTTATGTATTTAGCCGAATAGGGCTGACGCCCCACAAGCACATTTAAAGTATATGGCAAATTTTAAAAAAAATCAAGAGGCTTAAGCTATTATCAATACAAAGCGTTATTTAAAGCTGCTTTTAAAATAAATTTGACAAACTCTTAGTCTTCCGTTATAAATACAAACATTGCTTTTAAAAACATTACTATGTCTCATTCGTTATTAATTGTAGAATCTCCTACCAAGGCCAAAACCATTAGTAAATTTTTAGATAAAAATTACGAAGTTATCGCCTCTTTTGGCCATGTTCGGGATTTGCCCAAAAGCAAAATGGGCATTGATATTGAACATGAATTTACCCCACAATACGTTATTCCCACCAAAGCCAAAAAAACCGTTAGTGAGCTAAAAAAGAAAGCCGCCAAAGCCGATGAAATTTATCTGGCTACTGATGAAGACCGCGAAGGCGAAGCCATTGCTTGGCATTTAGCCACCATTTTGGATTTATCCGGTAAAGAGGTAAAAAGATTAACCTTTCATGAAATCACCAAAGAAGCGATTTTAAACTCTTTAAAAACTCCTCGCGATTTAGATATTAATTTGGTTGATGCTCAACAAGCGCGCCGGATTTTAGACCGGTTAGTTGGTTATGAACTTTCTCCATTTTTATGGAAAAAGGTGGCTAAGGGACTGTCGGCCGGCCGCGTCCAATCCGTAGCCTTGCGCTTAATCTGTGAACGGGAACGGGAAATTAAAGCTTTTCAAACCGAAGAATATTGGACTATTGAAGCTGAATTTTCTAAAGACAAAATTACTTTTACGGCCAGTTTAAATTCTATTGCTGGCAAAAAAATAGACAAATTTGATATTAATAATGAAGCCCAAGCCAAAGCTTTGGTTGAACAAATTACCAAGCAAACTTTTAGCATTGCCAAAGTTGAGCAAAAACAGTCAGTCAAAAATCCACCGTCGCCTTTTACTACCTCCACCCTGCAACAACGGGCCAACCGGATGTTAGGCTACAGCGCCAAACAAACCATGATGCTGGCCCAACAATTATATGAAGGTGTGGATTTGGGTGCCGAAGGACAGGTTGGTTTAATCACCTACGTTATTAAAAATTTATTTGGCGCTCCCTATGCCACTGGCGCTAAAAAATATAATGCCAAATCCAAACTGGCTCAAGAAGCTCATGAAGCTATCCGGCCCACTGACCCGGCTAAAACTCCAGACAGCATCAAGCAGTACTTAGACCCCAAACAATACAAACTATACGATTTAATTTGGCGCCGTACCTTAGCCAGCCAAATGCCGGCGGCAGAAATTTTAACCACTAGCGTGGATATTGCAACTTTCGATCAGCAATTTATTTTCCGTGCCTCCGGCTCAATAATTACCTTTGACGGCTTTTTAAAAGTTTTACCCCATGATGATGGTTCTCAAAATTTGCCGGCTTTAGCTCAAGGCGACAAGGTCATTGCTAAAAGTATTGAGCCAATCCAGCACTTTACTGAACCACCAGCCCGCTACTCTGAAGCTACTTTAATTAAAGCTTTGGAAGAATACGGCATTGGCCGGCCGTCTACCTATGCGCCAACCATTGCCACCATTGAAGCCCGCAACTACATTATTAAAGAAGAAAAAAAATTGAAACCGACTGACATTGGCTTGATTGTTAATGATATTTTAGTGGAACATTTTCCAAAAATTGTTGACTACAACTTTACTGCTAAAATTGAAGATGATTTTGACCAAATCGCCGAAGGCAAAGAAAATTGGGTCAAAATGTTAAAAGAATTTTACGGACCATTCCATGATAATGTGATAGCCAAGAGCGAAATAGTTACCAAAGAAACGGCTGTGGGTATGCGCGAGCTAGGCACAGATCCAGAGAGCGGCAAAACCGTCTCCGTGCGTATTGGCCGATTTGGACCGTATGTTCAAAAAGGTTCTAAAGATGATACGGAAAAACCAACTTTTGCCTCTTTAAAAAAAGATCAATCAGTAGCCACCATTACTTTAACCGAAGCTTTAGACTTATTAACTCTACCTAAAAAATTAGGCTTAAATGAAGCCGGCGAAGAAGTTTTAGTTGGTATTGGCCGGTTTGGACCGTATGTAAAAATCGGCAGCAAGTTTCATTCCATTAAAGGCGAGGATCCCTACACTGTAACCTTGGCCAAAGCCTTGGAACTAATTAAAACTTCACAAGCCAATGGCGGCAAAAAAATTATTAAGGAATTTGCCGGTTCAGATATTAAAGTAGTTGATGGTCGCTATGGTGCTTACATCACTGATGACAAAAAGAATGCTAAAATTCCCAAAGATACTGAACCAGCCGATTTAACCCAAGAACAATGTGAGAAATTAATTGCCGAGGCGCCGGAAAAGAAAGCCAGACCCGCTTCGCTCTCGCGAATGCGAGGCGAGCGGACTTTTAGAAAAAATCTACATAAACGACAAATCCCCTGAAATTGCCGACCTGGTAGAGCCACAAAATTTTGTGGCTCTACGGTTAATGGCAATTTCAGGGGATTTTGTTGTGGGATCAAAATGGAAAACCGATCAACGAAGCAGCATGACGGCGCCAGCGGCTAAGACCAGGCCGGCCGCCTTCTTCATGGTGATAGGCTCGTGAAACAAACCAGCGCCAATCATTACGCCAAAACCGATCATCAGCAAGGTGGTCAGCGGCATGATCTTAGAGACCTCAACGCTAGAATCTTGCCAACCAACCAACTTGGCATAAAAAATCATGCCCAACCCATTCAGTAAGCCAGCGACCAAACAAATGGCCAGGGCGCGGATAGTGATTGGGCCAGCCTTAGGCGCGATGGCTGTCCAAACGCTGGCAGCCGAAAAAGTTCCCACCGTGATCATTACGGCCAACCAAGTTGGCGGCAAACCACTGTAACGAGCCAAAAACGGCCAAACGCCAAAGCCTAGACCGGCCAAGGCGCAGTAGGTCAGTGGATTATTCCACATCTCAATCCTTCCTCCAGTTATATTTTGATGAAAAAATTCAAGATCAAAAGACTCTCCATTATAACCCAGTCCCAACTCTTGTCAACTACCAAAAATTGGACTTTCGGCCCATTTCTTTTATAATAGGTAAGGTATGATCCTAGATGATTTATTACAATCAATTCAACAAAACATTCCCTATATTAGTCGGGCTGATTTACAGTTAGTCTCAGATGCTTATCAATTGGCATCTTTGGCTCACTCTGGCCAAAAACGACACTCGGGTGAAGATTATATCCAACATCCAATGGCCGTAGCCATTAAATTAGCGGAAATGAAAGCCGACATCACCACTATTATTGCCGGCCTACTCCACGATGTTCCGGAAAATACTCCAATTACTCTGGAAGAGATAGAAAGCACTTTTGGCGCTGAAGTGGCCAACCTGGTTGATGGCGTAACTAAATTAGGCATTCTCAAATACCGCGGCTTGGAGCGCTACACTGAAAATCTACGCAAGATGTTCGTGGCCATGGCCGAAGATATTAGAGTCATCATCATCCGCTTTGCCGACCGAATCCACAACCTCCAAACCTTAGAGTGGCAACGGCCAGATAAACGCCGACGGATTGCTTTGGAAAGTATTGAAATTTACGCCGCTATCGCCCACCGACTGGGCATGTGGCAAATCAAAGGTGAACTGGAAGATCTGGCTTTCCCCTATGCTTATCCTAAAGAATATCAATGGACCATTTCTTTGGCTCAAAATAAATTAAAAATCCAAGAAAAATATTTAGAAAAAATTAAACGGCTGACTGAAAAAGAATTACTTAACCAAAAAATTCCTTATCTAGACCTTTCTGTACGCAAAAAGCACCTCTACTCTCTTTATAAAAAATTAGTTAAAAAAGAAGGCGACCTGGATAAAGTTTATGACATTATCGCTCTTCGAATTATTGTTAAAAATATTCCAGATTGTTACCGGGTTCTTGGTTTAATCCACCAGCTCTGGACACCATTAAAGGGCCGGGTTAAAGATTATATTGCCCAGCCCAAACTCAATGGCTACCAATCGCTCCACACTACGGTCTTTTGCGAACAAGGCCAGATTGTTGAGTTTCAAATTAGAAACCAAGAGATGGAAGAAGTTTCCGAATTTGGCATTGCCGCCCATTGGCTCTACAAAGAAACGCCCCAGGGTAAAAATAAAATTCAAAAAGACCGGTTAGTTTGGGTTAAAGCGCTCAAAGAATTAAAAAGCAGTCCCGGGTCCCATCAAGACTTTTTGGAACAAATTAAATCTGACATCATTAAAAATCGGATTTTAGTTTTTACCCCCAAAGGCGATGTCATTGATTTGCCAGAAGGCTCCACCCCCATTGATTTTGCCTACCGCGTCCATAGTGATTTGGGCAACAGCTGCCAAGGCGCCGTTATTAATGACCAACTAGTTTCTTTGGATACCCCCTTAAAAAGCGGCGACGTGGTTTCTGTTTTAACTAATAAAAATAAAAAAGTGCCAAGTTCCGATTGGCTGCAAATTGTTAAAACCTATCAAGCTAAAGAAAAAATCCGCGATGCTCTTAAAAAAGAGCAGGGCAACTTTGTTTCTCGTTTGCTCAGACCAAAAAAATAATTTAAATAAACTAATTGCCCAGTTTATCAAGTAATTGGCGTAACTCTTCCAAAGAAAAATAACTAATTCTAATTTCTCCCCCCTCGCCCCGACTGACAATTCTAACCCGAGTCCCCAGAGCGCTTTCCAGCGTTTTTTCTTGAGCTTCTAATTCAGCATTACGAACTTTAATTTTAGTTGGCACTAACCGAGTAGAGGTCTGAACGCTTAAATCACCTTGGACAATCTTTTTAAAAACTTCCCGCCGCTTAGCTGGGGTGGCCGCCTGCAAAATAACTTTAGCATGAGATAAAGTTATTTTGGCTGCCCGGAGCGCCTCTTGAATTTCTTCTGGTAAATCCAGCAATCGCAACAAATTAGCCACCGTGCTTCTTTTTTTGCCAATTTTACTGGCGACTTCTTCTTGAGTTAAATTAAATTCTTCCATTAACCGACCCAAGCCCTCGGCTTCTTCCATAGGATTTAAATCTTGGCGCTGTAAATTTTCTATCAAAGACAAAGCCAAATCATCTTGGTCATCAACATCCTTAACAATAACCGGCACCGTGGGCAAGCCAATCATTTTAGCGGCTCTAAGGCGCCGTTCACCGGCAATCAATTGATAACCGCCGGCAGCCAATTTTCTAACCAACAATGGCTGCAAAATTCCATAATGCTTAATAGACTCAATTAATTCATCCAGAGCATCATGACTAAAATCTTTTCTGGGCTGTTTGGGATTAGCTTCAATTTGATCAATGATAATTTCTTGAATTCTTTTATCTTCA
>JAPLWL010000063.1 GCA_026396635.1 Candidatus Komeilibacteria bacterium
TGACTTTATCTGGCTCAAACCCGGCCACCTGACTCAAGCCATTCAGAATCTTCCGGTTGTTGAACTTAACCACAAACCGGCTAATCCTGAGCGCCTCCAGAGTCGACGCCATCAATTCGATGATCTCGGCATCGGCCATCATAGATGATGTGCCCACGGTGTCGGCATCGAACTGAATGAATTCACGATAGCGACCAGCTTGAGGTTTTTCTCCCCGAAAGACCAACCCGCGCTGTTGCCGCTTGAACGGAAACTGCAGCTTAGTCATGTTGGCGGCGACGTAACGGGCCAAGGGCACGGTCAGGTCAAATCGCAAGCTGGTTTGACGATCAGGGTCTAACCCTATCTCTTGCGATTTGCCCTTCTCGTAAATCTCGGCGCGATAGATGGCACTGCCAACGTCTTCGGGTTTGCCGCCGGTCAGAACCAAGGTTCGTTCCAGCACTGGGGTCTCCAGCGGATCAAAGCCGAATCTGGAAAAGACCTGTTGAATCGTATCAAGCACCTTAAGGCGGAAGATCATCTCCGAAGGAGAATAATCCCGCACGCCACCGGGTGCATCCGGTTTAATTTTCACGGAATTCCTCTCCGGGCGATTTCCGCCCGATTGTTTGGATATTGTGGATATTAAGATCGATGCCCTAAACTTGAGAGCATTGGCAAATTAGCACAAAAAGCACTACCGGTCAAGAATGGTCCGAATCTTACTTTCCAGCTCAGCCAAGGTGCTTTCTGTTTGTTCATGTTGACGCAAATCTTTAATTTGAACTACTCCCCGCTCGCTTTCTGTAGAGCCAGCCAAAACCACAATTGGAATATCTTTTTTAAGGGCATAAGTAAGTTGCCCTTTTAAACCAGTTTCTTTGCCCAAATAAAACTCGGTCTTAATACCGGCTTGACGCAAGCCGGCCACCACCTGTTCACAATACGATTCATTATTTTGATCAAAATTAAGAACCGCTACCTGAGTTACTGTGGCAATCTCAGTTAACAAACCCATTTTTTTCATGCCGGCAAATAGCCGATCCAGCCCCACCGAAGCGCCCACGGCCGGCAAAGTATTATTGCTAAACCGACTAAGCAAATCATCATAACGTCCGCCGGAAAATATACTACCTAATTCCGGAAAGTCAACCAAAATTGTTTCAAAAACCGGACCAGTATAGTAAGCCAAGCCCCTGGCCACGGAAAAATCAATCGTCCAACAATCATCCGGAACTTTTAAGGCTTTTAAATGTTTAATAATTTGTTCCAATTCAGTAATGCCTTGTAAAGCAATTTCTGAATTAGCCATAAGCTCCCTAATTCCAGCCAAAGCCGCTGATTGATTAGGAGCTTTAAATTCAATAAATTTTTTTAACTTCTCCAGTTGATCTGGTTGCAAGCCAACAGCCGTTACCAACTCTTCAGCTACTGCCGGCCAACCGGCTTTATCCAACTTATCAATTACCCTGAGAACTATTACTAGCTTGTCCGGATCAAAACCAACGTACTGGCTTAGACCATTTAAAATTTTTCTATTATTAACTTTGATTAAAAATCGGTTAAGACCTAAGGCGGACAAAACCGCACTCATTAAAGAAATAATTTCCGCGTCAGCCGCCATCGTGGCCGAGCCAAC
This sequence comes from Candidatus Komeilibacteria bacterium, assembly GCA_026396635.1. Classification (GTDB taxonomy): domain Bacteria; phylum Patescibacteriota; class Patescibacteriia; order UBA1558; family JAPLWL01; genus JAPLWL01. Next base: position 1,622 of record JAPLWL010000063.1, read on the forward strand.
AATATCGGCATCACACTGCATAAATTCCCTAAACCGGCCAAACTGCGGCCGCTCGCCCCGCCAGACCGAACCAATTTGATAGCGCTTAAAGGGTTTGTCAATTTCATTATCATACTGAACCATCACCCGCGCCAAGGGCACAGTTAAATCAAACCGCAAAGCCAAATCTTCATCTTGCTGCAAACGGGTTTTAAAAATTTGCATTTTAAAATTAGGATCATTACCGGTTAAAATTTCTTCTTTTTCTAAACCCGGCGTGCTCAGAGGCGCAAAACCAAATAATTCAAAAACTTGACGGATTTTATCCAACATAATTTGCCGGCCAATCATGTCGGCCGGTAAATAATCCCGCAAACCACTACCTAATTCAGCTTTAATTTTTTCCATATCGTACATCATACACTAATCTGACCACCTGGGGCAAACAAACAGCCCCTGATCCAGCTTTTTTAGAGCCAGACCAGGGGCGTTGTCTTGTAATGTTGAGACCAGTGAAAAAGCCAGGACTCAAACCTGAGTTGCTATTTCCCTGACCAATTGATAGAACGCCGGCACGGTGCGGATGAGCACCCGTTCGTCCGGACTATGCGGAAAGCGGATAGTGGGTCCCAAAGAGACTACATCCAGATCCGGCATCCGCGAAGCCAAAGTGCCACATTCCAAACCGGCGTGCAGAGCCACCACCTTGATAGGCGTGCCTACTTGTTTCAAGTGAGCTTCCTTGACCAGCCGCAAAACGTGGCTGGAATCTACAGGCAACTGCCATAACAACGTGGAGATGATTCTTTGTGAATCTTCCGAACTGAAAGCCGACACCGGTTTGGCCTCGTCAAGACTGAAGGCCAGATTCTTTTCCCGGTCTTCATAAAGACGCCCCAAATCATGGCAGGCCTGACTCCATTGACGGCTGAACTCGTTATGACCATCTCTTCCTACCACAACCCGGGCCGAAGCTTCTCTGGGAATGCCATTGCGCGCCTGACCGCCGGAGATATTGACCAGCCGAAACGGAACCTCCAGCTGATTAAGCAGTCCGGCCAGAACCTGAATAGTGTTGAGATGCCCCAAGTGAATGTCGGTGCCGGAATGGCCGCCGCGCAAACCCCTGACTCGAGCCTCAAAGCCATGCGCCGAACTGCTGACTAAATACCGCCTAGTTGGCAGCAGAATTTTCACATCTTCGCCGCCAGCGGAACTGACAGTGACTTCCCCCTGCTCCTCCGAATCCAAATTGAGCATCAACCGGCCGGAAAGCAAGTTGGCGTTCAATTGCTTAACGCCTTTAAGGCCGCTCTCTTCATCCACGGTCACCAGAATCTCCCACCGGCCGTGCTCGGCGCCTTGATCTTCGGCCAAGGCCATAGCCGTAGCCAGACCAATGCCGTTATCAGCGCCGAGCGTGGTTTTGGTGGCCAACAGCCAATCACCGTCACGCCGCAAGGTAATGCGGCCTTCGGCCGGATCATCAGTGGCGTCCTGATCCCGTTCGCAGATCATGTCACCATGAACCTGCAAAACAAGGGTTGGGCGATCATGCCGGCCAGCCGTAGCCGGCACGTCAACGATCAAATTGCCAACCTCATCCTGGGCGCAGTTGAAACCACGCCCCTCGGCCCAGGCTCTCACATAGTCCCGAACCTTTTCTTCGCCGCCGGACGGACGAGCGATCTTGGTTAGATCCTCAAAGATCTCCCAAAGCCGAGCTGGCTCCAGATTTTTCAATACCTCTTGCACAGAAACCTCCAGAAAGCTGTGTTTCCCAAAGGAAACGTTGATGATGTTTGATATCTTGATATAACGAAGGACAGAAAAACGAACACTCCACTTTTACCACTAAACCCCTGTAAAGTAAAGTCGCTGATCCCGTGAGAGACCAGCGACCTTGCTGTGTATGATGCTTAGCCAGAATCCAGGCCAACATTTAGAGCGCCCGTTCAATGTGGACTTGCAGATTATTCCAGGGCGAATCGCCGTCTTCATCCACATCAACCAATCCCGCGTGTGGATCCCAGGCTAAAGTGACTGGATGTCCGGGCATTTGTGCTACGACCCGACCATTAGCCACTTGCGTTACCGGTACCCGCAGGCCTTGGATGACAATGGTGTCGCCTTGCCGTAGAGACTGGAAATTTTCTTGATTAATACTCAATGACTCAACTCCTTTCTTGGTAAAACCGTGAGTTTGAGAGTAAATGATATGTGCCCGTCAGCTTAATGATCTCTGCGAGGCCATTAAGTAAACCTGGCTAATGCAATGTAAGCCATCTTTATTTGTTTGTCAAAAAACCGCCCCAATCCAAATTCTTTTGGATAAGAGGCGGCTTTGTTCTATTTATAATTATTTCAACTGGCCAAACTTTTCCTGAAAGCCAGCCAAAATTCGGCCACTTAAAAATTCCGGGCGTAAATTTTCCAAATCCGTATACATAATCCGATCCGTATCATAGCTAGCCACTTTTTCCCGAATTTTATCATAAACCAATCGCGTGCCGACCGACATTTTTTCTTTACCTCTAAATTCCACGCCTTGAGCCGCCAACATAGCTTCAATGGCCAAAATATCAAAAACATTTCTAATCACTTCTTGGCATTGCCGAGCGGCGGTGGTTCCAAAACTCACATGATCTTCTTGATTGGCGGAAGTTGGAATAGAATCAACGCAAACCGGATGGCACAGCACTTTATTTTCTGCTACCAAGGCCGCGGCCGTGTATTGGGCAATCATATAACCATTACACAAACCAGCCCGCTCCGGGTTGATTAAAAACGCCGGCAAACCTTCACTGTTATTTTTATCTACCATCTTAGCTGAGCGCCGTTCAGAAATATCACCCAACTCGGCCATGGCCATAGACAGAAAATCCATGACCAAAGAAATTGGCTGACCATGAAAATGGCCAGCGGAAACCGCTTCTTTGGTTTCCGGAAAAATTAACGGGTTGTCAGTAGTGGCGTTAAGCTCCGTCTCCACGACAGAACGGACATAAGCCAAGGCATCCCGAGAAGCGCCATGAACTTGAGGGGCGCAACGGATAGAATAAGAATCCTGAACCCGATGAG
>JAPLWL010000049.1 GCA_026396635.1 Candidatus Komeilibacteria bacterium
ATATCCAAGTATTTTCGTTCTTTAACCTGATCCCAATGAAAAGAATGTTGAAAACCCAAAGTTAAAACATTATCCGCCAAAGACAATGGGTGGCTTTGTTTAATAAAAGCCGCTACCGAATGATTATAAACTCTGATGCTTTCTAAAATTTCCAACCATTGGTTTAAAATTATCCCTAATTCAGCGCTATTCACCGTGGCTACCAAACTGCTTTCTTTAACCTCCTCTGTTGGTTTGATTTCCGGCTGATTAACCACTTTAGGTTCAGAACCAGAAACTGCTGATCCGCTGTTAGTTGGCGGCGGCGGTGGATTATTGGTTTTTTTCCTTTTTTCAACAAAAGTAATAACTAAAATTTCTAAAGGCAAGGTAGCAATTTCCGCTGACTTACTTTCTTGAATAGCTACGGCCAACAACTTAACCAATTCCAGCCAGCCAGTTTGTGGTAAAGTTTTAGACAATTCAATTAATTCTTGTTTTTGAACATCCGCATAAAGCAAATCTAATTCACTAAAATTACCAGTAGCCCTACCCACCATCAGTAATCTGGTTAATTCCAATAACTGCTTAATAAATGGCTCTAGGGCTATGCCGTCTTCCACTAATTGACGGACAAAAACCAAAGCGCCAGCTTCATCCGTTAATAACAATTTTAAAAAAGCAATTAATTGTTCACTAAACTGTTGAGGCAAAAAAGCATTAATAGTTACTAAGCTAATATCTTTTTCACCTAAAGCCAAAATTTGTCCCAATAAAGACAAGGCGTCTCTAACGTGCCCCTGGCTCAGCCTGGCAATTTGCTCCACGGCTTCTGGGGGAATATTTACGCCTTCTTTAAGGGCAACTGCGCCAACCACTCCCATCATCTCTGCTAGCGGTACTTTTTTAAAATCAAAATGTTGGCAGCGAGAAACAATGGTTTCCGGCAGCTTGTGCGCTTCGGTAGTGGCTAAAATAAACAAGGCATGGGCCGGCGGTTCTTCCAAGGTTTTAAGGAGCGCGTTAAAGGCTTCCTTGGTTAACATGTGAACTTCATCAATAATATAAACCTTATACTTGTTGTGAACTGGCGCGTATTTAATTTGCTCTCTAAGCTCCCGAATATCTTCAATGCCGCGGTTAGAAGCTGCGTCAATTTCAATCAAATCAATATTATTGCCCGAAGTTATTTCCAAACAAGAAGAACAATTATTGCAAGGTTCATTGTTGGCCAAATTTTGACAATTAACGGCTTTAGCCAAAATTCTGGCCACTGTGGTTTTGCCCAAGCCCCTGGGGCCGGAAAACAAATAAGCATGAGCGACTTTGCCTCCGCCTAGCTGATTTTGCAAGGTCTGAACCACATGGGTTTGATAAACCAATTCACCAAAGGTTTGCGGCCGATATTTTCTATATAAAGTAGTACTCATAGCCAGCCAATTTTAACAGGAAAAAACCCAAAAGTAAACGACGCCAAAAGCGAAGAGAGACCGGCGTCGCTGGGTGCGAATTTCCGGTCTCTCAACTGTCTGCTTGATGATGTTCAATGAAACTATTAGGCCACTTAAGACCTAACTTGGCTGGATACAGAGTCTTCTTCGGGAGCACCCTGAACCTCACTGTCCGAAACTGCCGGACAAAGTATCGGTTCAACCCCCTCGACTTGATTGAAGGTTTCGACCAAAGCCTCCAGACCTTCAAGCTCCATACTGTCCTTTTTTGCCTTGGCCAACCGCTCGGCCAAAATCTTGCCGCCGTTGAAAAAAACCACGACTCCAACAATGGCCTCATCAACATCGGCATCGCTGATCCTGCCAGCGACATCAATGGCCGCGTTGACCAAATCGTCATCTTGATCGCCGGAAACTCTTCCGGCCATCGCCTTTTCCAGAAGCGAACAAACGCGCTGCCAATCATCCTGATCGTCAAACTGATTCAATTGATCAATGATTTGGCTGCGAGTAAGATTTTCTTTAGACATAACCACCTCTTGAAGAGCTTATTTCTCTCGCCTAAAAAGAAGGCAAACACAGAGAAATAGACAATTTAATTTACAAAAAATACCAATAAAAGTCAAGGTTAAAAGCAAAGAGACCGGCGTCGTGGACGACATTCCGGCCTCTCAACTTGTTGTGTCTGATATTCGGAGACATCTCTGATCTAAGCGCCGAATTCTCTGACAAATCTTTCTTTCCCCTCATCGCCGCCCTGGGCTTCGAGAATAGGCAGTGCTTCGCTGACTGGAATCGCCAGCTGATCACCGCTCTCCATAGCCATCACAAGGATAGCCACTCGATACATTGCGGCGAGAATCTGGCAAAACGCCGAATCGTAGTCCTTCTGCGATGAGCAAGGCCACGGGTTTGACACTTGAACATTACAAACCTTTCCCTTATCCGCACCTGCTTTGATCACCTTATCGGCAATCTCTTTGCTTGCGCAGATAATAAGGTCGTAATCTTGAAGGCTCAGCGATGTAATGTGGCGCTTGCAATGACCAGTTATGTCCAGGCCAATACGTTTTGCGGCCACTACAGCAAAATCTGAGGCACCCCCAACTTTGGCGGCGTTTTCGCCGATGCCGGCACTCTCACAAACGACTTCGTCATGTCCCGCCTTCTCAAGGAACATCCTTAGGACGGCGGCCATAGCAGGACTTCGATCGCTATTGCCGATACAGACAGAGAGAATCTTCTTGAGAGCCAACTTGGACCTCCACTTCTTTAGATTTTTGTGATTTTCTAACAAAAAGAACTGCTAAACATAATATATCATAATTAAAGCTATATGTCAAATAATTAAACCTAAAACCTAGGTTCATAGCTCAAGGCAACAAAAAAACAGAGAACACCTTCCCTGCTTCTCACATTGTCATCCCGAACTTGGTTCGGGATCTCATAAGATCCTGAAATAAATTCAGGATGACAAAAATAATTTAAGCTTTCTTGATAATATTCTCAATCGCGGCCCAAGCACTTTGGCCGTCTTTAGGAACCAAAATTACTACTTCATCTCCGGCATCACCTTTAAAATAAGTAACTGAAGCTAAAATAACCTTGTACTTTCTGCCAGCCGCTGAAACATAATAATCCCCGGACATCTCTTCCTTCATTAAGGTGCCAATCAACCGATCTCTGGTCACCGGGCCGATTTGTTTATAGATAAAATTGCCCTCAGTATCAATAGTCAATTTTAAAATATCACCTTCTACTAATTTTGATTTGGAAATATAGTTGGCCGGAATAGAATACTGCTTGCCGTCCGGACCAATCATTCTAGTGCCATCAAAAACTCCTTCAATGACCCGTTCAGCGCCAATATTAGAAAAACTGCCGACCTTAGCAGCTTTCTTACTATAATCAGCAGCCCGACTCCTGATAACTTCGCCATCACCAGACCCAGCGGCTGCTTTTAATTTCTCCAATTTACTCTCTAAATCAGCAATGAGAGATTGTAAATCTTCCGTCTCCATAGTTTTTATTTTTCCCCGCCTGCTACGCTTCGCAAAGCATTGCGGGCAGGTGTTTGTATTTTACTAATTTTCTTTTCTGTTTTGTGTTTCTATTATATCACCTTTCTTACTCTTTTTTAATAGGGATTAATCCACAGTGCTACCAATAATTCTTTAGATATAATCTTCCATTTCCCTTCTAGATCGCCGTCTGACTGCCCGGCCAAACATCATGCCAACCACCGGTGCCACTACCCACCAAAATTTAGCAGTTTCTGAAGCAAAAATTTGTAAAGTAGTTGGGGATAAATGTGACAAAGTTTCATCCGGCAAAAAAGACAACACCGTACTAACCAACAAACCGACCTGCAAAAAGCTGAACAATAATACTTGCCACCAGCTAGAATAAACATCCCGCGCGCCCAAACTCCGGAGCAAAGCTGACCGAGCTAACAAGAAGAATAACAGAACAAAAGTACCACTGAAAGTTAAAGCTTTAAAAAGAACGAAGTTGGGCCAAAAAGTAGCATCCATTATTTTGGACAAAAACGGCAAATGATCAATAATGGCCAAACTAATATAAATAGCCAAAGTCATGATCAAAACCCGGTCCCGGCCTAAGGACAAACCATAAACAAAAACGGCCGCCACAAAAAACAAAATAATAAACAAATCCCAATTGGGCTTTGACCAATCAATTTGATTAATAAAACCAGAAGCCTTAGCTACCGCGTCTTGAGCAACACTAGCGGCCGTAGTAGTAACAGCAATAAAAGCTTGAGTAGTAGTAGCTACTAAGGTTGAAGTAACTTCGGCTAAAGTAGTAGTATCCATGTGCCTTTATTATACCACAAAAACTACAAATCCTAAACTCTAAATAAATAATTAGAATTTTGACCTTGGGTCATTAGGATTTATTTTAGAGGCCTTCTTTTTCAAGCTCTTCCAGTAGCTTTTTCTGCTGCCGATTCAAGCTCTTGGGCGGAGCAATAAACACTTCCACCACCTGATTGCCGCGGCCGGATCTTTGCAGATAAGGCACACCTAAATTTTTTAAAACAAATTGCTGGCCAGAAGCCGTACCGCTAGGAATTTTTAATTCTACTTCCCCATCCAAAGTTGGTACCCGGACTTTGCCGCCCAAAGCCGCCAAAGAATAAGCCAGAGCGTATTTAATTCTAATTTCATTGCCCTGACGATGAAAAGTTGGATGTGCTTTTACTCTAACTCGGATATATAAATCACCATTACCGCCGCCTTTCAAGCCGGCTTCGCCCTGGCTGCTTAACTTTAAGCTTTGACCGTCTTCAATCCCAGCTGGGATAGTAATTTTAACTGAGCTTAATTTTTTACTCACTCCCCGCCCGCCGCATTCCTGACAAGGTTTGGAAATTTTCTTGCCTTCACCGCTACACTCTGAACAAACCACGGTTTGCCGAATTGCTCCCAAAAAAGTTTGTTGAGTTTGAGTAACTTGGCCACTGCCATTACAGGTTTTGCAAGTTTCAATGGCCGAACCTGGTTCGGCGCCATTACCATGGCAACGATTACACTGATCCAGTTTTTTTAATTCAATAGTTTTAATTACGCCAAAAACTGCTTCCACAAATTCAATTTGTAAATCAACTTCTACATCATGGCCTCTTTTGCCCTTACTTCGAGTTGTTCCTCGACTACCACCACCAAAACCAAAAACATCGCCAAAAATATCGCCGAGGTCGCCAAAATCAAAATTCATGTCTTGGGTTCGGTAACCGCCCTGTTGAAAACCGCCAAAACCACCAAAGCCCTGACCGCCGCCAGAGCCACCCATGCCGGCTTGATCAAAAGTCGTACCAAATTGATCATACTGAGAGCGCTTTTCTTTATTGCCCAAAACCTGATAAGCCTCATTCACTTCTTTAAACTTGGCTTCATTACCGCCGGATTTATCCGGGTGATGTTCGTGAGCTTTGGTCCGAAAAGCTTTTTTAACTTGATCTTCGGTAGCATTTTTATCAATGCCTAATATTTTATAATAATCTTTAGTCATGAGGTTCTATTATACAGCAATTGTCTAACTCTAAAAAATTACTTTCTTTCCGCAAAACCAACCGGACCCGGAGAATTAGCTTCAGTTACCTGGCCAAACTCTTCTTCATACTTACTCAAAGCTTCTTGCATGGCTTTGACCACCCGCTTAAAATGGCCCGGGCTGGTAATAATTCTAGCATTAATAATGCCCTGGGGTGGATACAAGTTGCCAAAATCTAGAACAAACTCATCCTTGGTGTGGGCCACCTGCATAAAGTTGGCATAAGTGCCCTTTAGCACCGCGTCTTCTATTCTAATTTGAACATTTTGTTCAGTCATATGTTTTTTTATTACGTCTTTGCGAGTCAACCCCGCTCCCGACTTGTCGGGACGGGGTTGGCGTGGCAATCTCCTAAAACCATTCGTCATTCCCGCGCCGCGCCCGCCAAAGCTACGCTTGGCGTTGCGGGCAGGAAGGCAGGAATCCAGGGTTTGTATCCCCAGCCTTCTGGATTCCTGCTTTCACAGGAATGACATTATATATCAGGGGTCACTTCTGAGCCCTTAGCCCATCGCAATGACAGTATTTGATTATTTTTCTTCTTTAACCTTCTCAAAGTCGGCTTCAATAGGTTCTTGTTTATTGTCGGCCTGACCAGATGTTTCCCCGCCAGCCTGAGCCTGTTCAGCATTTGGTTGAGCGGCGCCGGCGGCTTGTTGGGCTTGATACATGGCCGAGCCGATCTTTTGCACGGTCTGATTAAAGTCTTCAAAGGCTTTCTTAATGGCTTCTAAATCTTCACTATCTTTAACTTTTTTCAATTCATCCATTTTGGCCGTAACTTCCGTTACCACTTCAGCCGGAATCTTATCTTTATTTTCCGTCATCAATTTTTCCGTTTGATAAATCACGGTTTCCGAATTATTCTTTAATTCAATCAATTCCTTTTTCTTTAAGTCATCTTGAGCATGGACTTCGGCTTCTTGTTTCATTTTTTCCACTTCATCTTTGGAAAGACCAGAAGAAGCCGTGATGGTAATATTCGCCTCTTTGCCGGTAGCTTTATCTTTGGCCGAAACCTTTAAGATACCATTAGCATCAATATCAAAACTAACTTCAATCTGCGGAATGCCTCTGGGCGCTGGCGCAATGCCGGATAAAATAAAGGTACCCAAAGTTTTATTATCCGTCGCCATGGGCCGTTCACCCTGCAAGACATGAATTTCCACCGAAGTTTGGCCATCAGCGGCCGTGGAAAAGGTTTGCGACTTAGAAGTTGGGATAGTAGTATTACGATTAATTAACGGCGTAGCAATGCCACCCAAAGTTTCAATGCCCAAGGTCAAGGGAGTTACATCTAATAACAACACATCTTTAACTTCACCTTTTAAAACCGCGCCCTGAACTGCGGCACCCAAAGCCACGGCTTCATCTGGGTTAATAGAAATGTTCGGCTTTTTGCCAAAAAACTCTTCCACCAACTTTAAAACCATTGGCATTCTGGTCATACCGCCAACCAATAGAACTTCATTAATATCAGCTTTGGAAAAGCCAGAATCTTTTAAAGCTTGATCACACGGACCTAAGGTCTTTTTTACCAAGTCACCCACTAATTCTTCCAACTTGGAACGAGTCATTTTAATAACCAAGTGCTTAGGGCCAGAGCTGTCCGTGGTAATAAACGGCTGGTTAATTTCGGTTTCCATGGCTGTGGACAACTCAATTTTGGCTTTTTCGGCTGATTCTTTCAACCGTTGCAAAGCCAAACTGTCTTTGGATAAATCAATACCATTATCTTTCTTAAACTCGTTGATGAGCCAATTGATCAAAACTTGGTCAAAATCATCACCGCCTAAATGAGTA
>JAPLWL010000081.1 GCA_026396635.1 Candidatus Komeilibacteria bacterium
AGCAATCTAGTCCAAAAAGCAAATGACAAACCATCAACATCTAGCTGCTCGGGAATTAATTGCAAAATCTCATCTTGATTTAGAGCTTGAGGCAAGGGCAATTGGACAATACAACCAGTTAGCTCTTTTTTGGCAACTAACTTTTTCACCTCAACCACCAACCGAGACTGTTTAATATTTTTAGGAAAAGAGTGTAACTGAAAACCAATGCCTAGCTTAGTGGCTAATTCTTGTTTTTTCTTAACATAAAAAACCGAAGCCGAATCAGTACCAACCAAAATAACCGCCAAGACTGGCTGCTTCTTGGCTCGTTTAACTTTTAAGGCCAGCTCATGTTGAAGCTCAGCGGCTAATTTTTTTCCATCAACTAACATATTTGAATGCTTGCTATTATAGGAGTAAACTGGGTTTTTGTCCACCTTCCGCCCAAAAGAACAATTCCATGGGGTAAAAAAACAAACCCCACCTTGCCTTGCTATGTCAGTCGCGAGTGACAACAACAAGTAGGACGGAGCTCGTTTTTTCGGTCAAAATTCAATTTATAAAATAGCGTCTTTGGCCTGCTTAGATACCCGGAACTTCAAGACCGTCTTGGCCGGAATACTAATGGTAGCGCCAGTAGCTGGGTTACGGCCTTGGCGAGCAGCGCTTTGCTTTTTCACCATTTTGCCCAAACCAGGCATAGCAAACTCACCGTTTTTCTTGGTTTCCTGGTAAGCAGTTTCTACCAAGACATCCAAGATCATACCAGCCTGCTTTTTGCTAATCTCAGCAGAAGTGGCTAGTTTTTCTAACAATTGAGACTTTGTCATTTTTGACATACGACCCTTGGTTATTAATAATTAACACCTCCATTATAGCACATTTTAGGAGGTAAACAATAAAAATATGTGAATTATTGCCTTGAATTAAAGATCTCTCCTCTTGGTCCCTGATTTCTGTTTTTAGCCAAATTACCAAATTTAATAATCGGTAAGGCGTTTCATGCCATAATGACCCTTAATCTTTTCTAAAGATTTGGCCTCAATTTGCCGAATCCGCTCCCGAGTTACCCCAAATTCTTGGCCAACTTCTTCTAAAGTATGAGCCACGCCATCCATTAAGCCAAAACGCATTTCCAAAATCTTCTGTTCCCGCGGAGTTAAATCTTGGATAATATCTTTAACGTGATCTTTGAGTAATTGCAAAGCGGCCACCCGATCCGGCGAAATGGTTTTTTCATCTTCAATAAAATCACCCAGAGTTGAGTCTTCATCATCATCACCCACGGAAGTTTCTAAGGACACGGTCTCTTGGGAAATTTTAATAATGTGCCGAATCTTATCTACGTCTTCACCCATTTCCGCGGCAATTTCTTCCGGCAAAGGTTCACGGCCTAAATCTTGAATTAAACGACGCTGAACCTGTTGAAAGTAATTAATATTTTCCACCATATGGACTGGAATCCGAATAATCCGGGATTGATCAGCCAGAGCCCGAGTAATGGCTTGGCGAATCCACCAAGTAGCATAAGTAGAAAACTTATAGCCCTTGCGATAATCAAACTTATCAACGGCCCGAAACAAACCAATATTACCTTCCTGAATTAAATCCAATAATGACAAAGACCGGCCCACAAATTTCTTGGCAATAGAAACCACTAACCGCAAATTAGCTTCTGATAGCTTACGCCGGGCTTCAATATCCCCCTTTTCCTTACGTTTGGCCAAAGACACTTCTTCTTCAGCGTTTAATAGAGAAATCTTACCAATTTCCCGCAAATACATTTGAATGGAATCTGAAGAAATATCGCTTAAATCAA
>JAPLWL010000059.1 GCA_026396635.1 Candidatus Komeilibacteria bacterium
GTTAATTTTAAACCAAGAAAAATCATCACCAGGGCCACCCCAAAAGAAATAAAGGCCCACCAGGTATTGGAAAATTGAAAAAAATCACCCACTAGCCCCAAAACGCCGCCCAATAAGAAATAGCCACTAATTCGCCCTAGATTAAAAAAGAGATGGGGCGACAATTTTTTTTGCCAAGAAACTTGCGGATGTTTTTCCGCAAAGCTGGCGGAAAAAGCCAAAACTAACCCACCCACCACCGCCATACAAGTAGATAAACCAGCCACCAAGCCAATCAATAAAATAAACGGATATGATATTTTGCTATTGGTTAAACTAAAAGAAGCTAAGCCAGTCAAACGCAATAATCCATATAAAGCAAAAATAATTATGACGGCCAATAACAGCTGGCTATAAGCAGCTGTCTGTCGAGTTAGCCATGGCCGGCCTTCGGAAGCGCCTATTTTATAACCGCAAGACTGAATTTTACTTTTAACTACATCCCAAGACGGTTCATTGCCTTGAAAGTGAATATCAATTTTACCTTTGCGGAAAAAAGCTTTAGCCGAGCCAACACCAGCCACTTCTTTAACTGACTTTTCCAAAAGCAGTTCGCAAGATCGGCAATGCATGCCAAAGACCGGTATTTCCCATTTCATAATTAACCCTTTCTTTTAGCCACCGCAAACACCCGCACCAATTCTTGAGCAAAGGCTTGCCGGTCTTTTACATTTTTAGAGCCTAATTTATGAGCACCGCAGCTCAGCAAATGGCTTTCCAAAATTTGACTATTGGCTTGCTGCAATAGCCCAATGGCGGCATTAATTTGCTGGGCAATGTCTAAACAATAAACGCTTTGATCAATCAAACTAAGCGCGTGATTCAATTGGCCTTGAGCTTTTTTCAGCCCGGTTACTACTTTTTTTTGATAACTTGGCAACATAAAATTATTTAGTTAAATCTTGTTTTTTGGTTTCAAATTCCTCTTTATTTATTTCACCCTTAGCATAACGCTCCCGCAAAATATCTAAAGCCGAATTATTAGCACTCGGCTTTAAATTAAGTTTATCTTTGAATAGCCAAATAATGACTACCGCGATAATTAACCAAATAAACATCATAAAATTATCTTTTAATAATTAACCCTTTTAGTATAGCACACCTGGGGGGTAGGTTCAAGAGGACATCCCCTTTTATCTAAAAAATAACTAGGGTGGACTTTTTTAATTTTTGGATTATAATTGAACCAGGAGCATTGCTTTTTTATTATTCAGCTGAATTATTAAGGAAATATTGCTATGATTAATACAGTTAATTGGTCACAATTCAACAAAGGCGTCTTTTTGGTTAATGTCTTAGGTATTATTTATCAACCAACTACCAATCTCATTCTAATTGGCCGGCGAGAAAATGACCCCTATATTAAAGAATTATCTTGGAGTTTTCCAGGTGGACGGGCTGACTATGGAGAAGATCTGGAATATTATCTTGGTTTAGAAATTAAGAAAAAAACTGGTCTGGAAGTTGCCATTAAAGATTTGGTCTTTGCTAAAACCTATCCGGAAAAAAGAGAATTTTTATCAATCTATTACCATTGCGAGCCAACTGGCGGCCAAGAGCAAGCCGGCGACAATTTAGTTGAACTAAAATGGATCAAGCCTACCGAAGTTGGCAGTTATTTTACCACCTCCATCCATCCTAAAATTCTAGATTATCTAAAAACCTTGGAATAAAACTAAATAAAAAAACCGTCGAGCTGACCTCGGCGGCTTTTGTTTATTTTAATCAATTGCCAAATTTACTTTTTAATTCTTTTATAAATAACATAAGAATAAACCATGGGCACTAAGGCTACCAACAACACTGGTATAATAACCAACCAAAACCTAATGGCTGATGGCAAATGCCAAAACGGCGTAATTAGCATTAACAAACCTAAAATCATAAACAGCTTACCACCCAACCGGTGAGTCTTATTCCAAACTTCCTCGCTGGAAAGAGTCCAGGGCGTCCGAATGCCCATAAACCAATTAGGCTTAATCTTGCCAAAGTAATTGCCCATCACCATAAATAGCAAGCCAATAATTACCGGGATCCAAATTTCTACCCGTACCGCATAACCCAAAGCATTAGCCGAAGCAATTAAATAAACCCCAAACATTACCAACATGATCAAGATTCTAAAAACCTTGTAAACTTTGGCAAACTGTTCGTATTTTTCTTTTTTAGGGTCAATAAATGGAATTAAAACAAATAAAATATACATACCAATTAAAATCATTGGCAAAATAAAAGCGCCACTAAAAGCTGAGCCCCAACTATCAACCTGGCCATTGATATTCCAGTGCATGGGTACGCGGTCCGGAAAAACGCTATAAAAATAGCAGCCTAAAATTATTGACACAATAATTAATACTATGGGGACCACCTCTGTTTTCCAAGTAAATTTCATAATTAGTGATTGGTTAATAGTTATTAGTGATTGGTTAAAACTATTTTTTGAATAATTTAAAATAGCTATCCATTAATTCTTCAATCACGCTCAAATTCAATGAATAGATAATTTGCTGACCGGCCCGTTCCTGACTAATTAAATTTGCCTGCTTAAGAGTGTTAAAATGATAAGTTAAAGATGGTAAGGTAATTTGAAAATGTTCGGCAATTTCTCCAGCCGACCTGGACCGCTTTTTAAGCAGTTCAATAATTTCTCGCCGAGTTGGATCAGCCAAAGCCTTAAATGTTTCTGATAAAGTCATAGCATTGAAATTATTAGATATTTAGACAACTATCTAAGTATAGCAAATCCACAAACTTCGTCAAGAGAAAAAATCCCCCCGTCCTCTTACTTGTCAAAACAATTTTAGCAGTTATAATAAAAAGACTGTTTACTATTAATTATTTCTCACTTATGAATTCTGATACTAATAAAGGTTGGTACCTTTGCCTTTCTTGCGATTATATCTATAAACCAGAAGAAGGCGACGTGGAAGGCGGCATTGAGCCGGGCACCCCCTTCTCCAATATCCCAGATGATTGGGTTTGTCCGGTTTGCGGCGCCAGAAAATCGGATTTTATGCCCTACCAGGCAGAATAAGTCTAATAAATCTAAAGATCGGCAAATTATGCCGGTCTTTTTGTTTTTAGCAAAATCAGCTTCTGGGTATTGACAAAAATTTATAGATATGCTAATATATAGCCTTGAAAATCCCAAACCTTAAAAGTAAGGATTTTTAACAAGAAAGCCTATGATTATTAGCAAATTGCTTAAAAAAATCAAAAAAATAAGCAAAAAGCTAAATAAAAAGATCTTTCCCATGCTGGCCTTGGCACCTCTACTGGGCTTACAGATTCCGCACGTTGCTTTAGCCCAGATCTTAATCGCTGAGCAACAAAATCGACAAAATCAAGTAGAATACTTAGGTTTTCCAGAAAACGGCCCCCGGGCACCTCAAGAAATTAAATATCTGACCCTAACTGCTTATAACAGCTTAGCCTCTCAGACTGATGATCGCCCTTGTGAGGCTGCTTCTGGCCTAGACTTATGTGCCAACAACCAAGAAAACGTTATTGCCATTAATGGCTTACCGTTTGGCACCTTAATCAGATTTCCAGAACTGTACGGTGACAAAACTTTTAAAGTTTTAGACCGGATGAATTCTAGATATACTTCTTCCCGAGCCGACATTTGGCTAAAGAACTTGTCAGACGCCAAAGAATTCGGTATTAAGCGGAGAGTGAAAACAGAAATCTTATAAAAAAGAACCCCTTCGGGGGTTCTTTTGTTAATCAAAATAATTTGGAGGCCACGAGCGGAATCGAACCGCTGAATAGAGGTTTTGCAGACCCCTGCCTTACCACTTGGCTACGTGGCCCTAAAAACAGCTATAACCCTACCAGAAAAGGCGCAGATATTCAAGTCTTGGCTATTTTTAAACAGTAGCCGAAGTGATTGGCAACTCTATTGTTGAATCAATTGCTTTTGAAATGCCCAAAGCTTCTTTGCTTAAAAATCTATAAGCATAAGCTATGGCTACCCAAGATAATGGCAGGGTAAACAACAAGCCGATTCCTAGACAAATTGCGCCGGCCAAATTAACTAGGAACAATAATAAGGCCAAAGAAAATAAATTAAACTTATGTCCTTTGGTAATTTTCAAACTATATTTCAAAGCCGGAATCACCTTAAGCTTTTGATCAATAATAGCTAACCCGGCAAACTGAAAAGAAAGATAATACCAAAACACCAACCAAGCTACCAGCACGGTCAAGACAACCATGACAATAATAAAAATAGTTGATAGTTTTACTCCGGCTAATAAGCCTAAAATTATTGGCACTAACCATAAAGAAAAAATTACTCCAATAATAATTGGCACGATCGCCAAAACTATAGAATTTAAAGCATAGTGAAGATACTGACCCAGTTCAATATCCAACCAATCTTTTAAAGAACTGCTGGTGCCGTCAAAAATTCTTAAAGCCAGCCGGGTTGTACCCATGCTCACGCCAGTGGCAATCAACCAAGTTAAAATACCAATAAAAGAGGCGAAGAGACTTGGTAGCTGTTTAGTTGAATCTTTTATATATTGAGAAAAACCGTATAAAATCAAAATAATAACCAAAATTTGCAAAAAGAACCAAAAATGTTGTTTAGCCTTCTGCCAGCCGGCCTTAACAGCCTCGCTAGCCACCAACTCAGATTTAATAATCATAAAATAATGCCAATAATTATGGCCTTATTGTACCATAATATCCTCACTCGGCCAACATGTTGGCCAACAAAAAAATATGCTACAATGACCACATTATCAAACTAACCCATGACTAAAAAAGAATCTTTTATTATTATTGACGGCAACGCCCTGCTGCACCGGGCCTACCATGCCCTACCGCCCATGACCACCCAGGATGGCATTTTAGTTAATGCAGTTTATGGCTTTACCACTACCCTACTTAAAATCATCAAAGAACTCAAACCAGACTATCTTTGCGCTGCCTTTGACCGCAAAGGAGTCAGCCGACGAACCGAAGACTTTGCCGCCTACAAAGCTCAACGAATTAAACAGCCAGATGAGCTCTACGCCCAAATTCCCCTGATTGAAGATGTTTTAACGGCTTTTGATATTCCGGTTGTAGAAAGCTTAGAGCCAGGCTGGGAAGCCGATGATGTCATTGGCTCAGTCGTAACTGAACTAAAAAAACAAACTGATCTTAAAAAAATTATTGTGACCGGAGACTTAGATACCCTCCAACTAGTCAACGGCCAGACCGAAGTCTTTACCATGAAAAAAGGCTTAAGCGAAACTATCACCTATGATGAAACAGCAATTGTTGACCGTTTTGGCTTAACCTCGGCTCAGATGATTGATTACAAAGCCCTGCGTGGCGACCCTTCTGATAACATTCCTGGCGTCAGCGGTATTGGCGAAAAAACCGCCATTGAATTATTAAAAAACTTTCACACTTTAGAAAATATTTACGAAGCCATTGATTCAAATAGTAAAAAAATTTCTGAAATTAAATCAAAAAAAATGTCTTCCTTGCAGAGGAGACGTCCCGCCATTTTCCAGAGAGCAAATTGATGAGTATTTA
>JAPLWL010000080.1 GCA_026396635.1 Candidatus Komeilibacteria bacterium
CGTTACTAATCCATTAGGAGTAACCAGAACAAGTTATGATCAATGGCAACAGACAATTACTGATCCTAATAATAAGCACAAAGATTTTGTTTTTGACGCGTTTGGCCGCTTGACCCAGGTGCGGGAGTATCTAGGCGATGCGGCTTACCCGACCAACTATCAGTATGACGCTAACAATAATTTGACTAAAATTATTAACGCCAAGAATGAAATTAAAAGTTTTGCTTATGATTTGGCTGGCAGGAAAATTCAAGAAGAAGATTTTCATTTAAGCGTTGACCCGACTTTTAGCGTTTGGCAATATAGTTATGATCAAAATAATAATTTAACTTCTACTATTCGTCCGGATGGGGAACAAGTTCGGTTTGCCTATGACGAGTTAGATCGCCAGCTGACCGAAAATTGGGTGCACCAAGTGAATCGAGCGGATCCAATAGAAACTGCTTATGTGTATGACTTGGGAGTGAACAGCATTGGACGCTTATCATCAGTCAGATTTTTAGCTGGTAGCAAATCTTTTAATCATGATCGGTTGGGTAGGGTTATTCAACAACGATTGACTATTGGCGCTGGCCAGGGCGCTCAGAACTTTGATTTGGCGTTTACCTATGATATTGCCGGTAATAATTTAACTACAACTTATCCAAACGGAGTGGTGGCTAGAAATATTTACAATAACGGCGGGTTGCTGGAGTCGGTCTTAGCACAAGAGCCGGGTCAGGCCGAACAAATAATAATTTCCGGAACAAAATATTTGCCTAATGGCTCGGTAGGAACTCGCGATTTTGCTAATGGTATTTCTACTTTTAATCAGTATGATATCAATCAGATGAATCGGTTGATTCATAAAACCACTCGCCGAGCCAATGATGGCGTTAATTTGCAAGATCTTAATTACACCTATGATCCAGTTGGTAATATTACTAGAATCATTGACGCTTCGGCTACCAATGCCGCCAAGACTGCCAATTATCAATATGATGATTTAGACCGTTTAACACGGGCCGAAATTACCAATGCCGCCAATAATCAAAATTATACCCAGAGTTTTTCTTATGACATTACCGGAAATATTATAACTTTTGGTCCGCAAAACGGGCCGTATGAATATGCCGGAGGCAATACAGCTTTGGCCGCGGCTACATTTGCTTCGCCTCAGGCAGTAACTAAAATTGGTGGCAATCAAAATTTTACCTATGATCGTAATGGCAATTTAACTGGCCAAACCGCGCCTAATGGTAATTGGATTCATGCCTGGGATTGGAAAGATCGGTTGACTTCTTCTCGCCATCTGATTATTGGGTTGGCAGAAGGCAACCGAGAAGATCAAAGTGTGGCTTATAGTTATGATGAGCAAAAACAACGGATAGTAAAACACGATGTGACTGGTAATAAAACCACGGCTTATGTGGAAAAGTATTTTGACCAAGAAGGCAATACCCAAAAAGCCTATATTTTTGCTGGCGGATCTAAAGTAGCATCTTTAGAAATTACGCCCAACGGCCAAAATCAGCCTCAAACCCATCTTATTTTCCATCACGAAGACCATTTAACCGGCGCTAACGTTGACACGAACGCTGATGGCCAAGTCATTCAGTTATTAGACTATTTCCCTTATGGTGATAGTCGGATTGACGAGAGTGCCCAAGGATATCATAATGATTATGAGTTTACTGGTAAAGAACGCGATCAAGAAACCGATCTTTTATATTATGAGGCTAGATATTACAACTCCGCCATTGGCAGATTTATCAGTCGTGATACTTGGCAGGGCGATATCAAAGACCCTCAGTCTTTGAACAAATATTCATATGTCCGCAACAATCCTTTGAGGTTGGTTGACCCTGATGGACAGGCCTTTGTGGATTATGTTAATGCCGCTGGAGGTTATGCGGTTGGTTTTAGTCAAGGTGTTGGAGCATTTGCAGTTGGCACTGCTAACTCTATGGCTCATCCGGTACAGACTTTTAATCAGATTGGAAATGCTGGATCTGCGGCTGGTCAATGGACAAATGGGTTTGTCAGGAGTTATCAGACTGACCCACAAGGAACACTTAATTCAATTGCAGGATCTTTAAATAGCGCTATTAGCAGTTTTGAAAGTAAGAGTGCCTATGAGCAGGGGAAGGCAATTGGCAATATTTTTGGTCAGATTGATGCTGGAGTAGCCGCCTCTGGACTAACCGGGCAAGCCTTAAAAACCTCCTCAGTTTTAGATAGGCCTATGTATAGAGGGGGTTCTGATATGACGGCTAGACCAGGTATTGATGTAAAAGTTGATGTAAATGGCATGGTTGATTCAAATCGTGGAATAACTGTTTATGATGACCCGACACATCCTAATGTAATTAAATTCGGTGGACCATATGAGATCAGAAGATTGCCTAATGGATTAGAAGTGATACAACGAGGACAAGATTTGACCCATCACGAAATTGTTTCTACGCGACCCACCCTTTTTAACCGATATCAATCATTGTTAAATGATATTAAAACAAAAGCTATTCGTTAATATTATGATACAAATAATAGAAAATTTAGATTCAAAAGTAAAAATAATTTTTCCAGACGGTTACATAGAAGAAGAATCAAAGATAAAAGGATGGTTACAGGTAAGAGTGTTATTACCAAATGGTAAAATATATGAATTAATCATCATTACTCAAATGAGACTAGATCAAGAGATATCTCAATCTTTAATTAATAATATTTGTTATTTTGAACCTAATTTAATAGTAATCTCAGAAATTACAGTTAAAAAAATAAAAGATTTAATAGAATATTTATATAAAAATAATCAATTTAAGACCATGTCTAGTTGTTAATTTGTCAGTGATAAATATTTTCTAATTATCGGACTATTTTCCATATGGTGACAGCCGAATTGATGAACACGACCAAAACTACTATAATAATTATCAGTATACCGGAAAAGAAAGAGACCAAGAAACTGATCTTTTATATTACGAGGCTAGATACTATAACTCCGCCATTGGCAGGTTTATTAGCAGAGATACTTGGCAGGGCAATATCAAAGACCCTCAGTCTTTGAATAAATATTCATATGCCCGCAACAATCCGCTCGTGTTTAATGATCCGGATGGCCAAAGTTTTCAGACTTTTCTACAAGGCACTGCCTCATCTTTAGTGTATGCATATAATCATCCTTTGCAAACTGCAGCCATTGTTGCTGGTACTGCTATTGCC
This sequence comes from Candidatus Komeilibacteria bacterium, assembly GCA_026396635.1. Lineage (GTDB taxonomy): Bacteria > Patescibacteriota > Patescibacteriia > UBA1558 > JAPLWL01 > JAPLWL01. The sequence continues at coordinate 3,208 of JAPLWL010000080.1, forward strand.
GCGGCCGTTGCTCCGGTTGCGGTAGCTATTGGTGGTGTGGCGCTTGGTAGTTATGCCATTGGCACTGCCGCACATAATGCCTATACCGCTCCAAATGCTGACATGCGGGATTATTATATTGGACAGGGAGCCGCTGCTACCGCTTTTACTACATTAGGGATAAGGGCGGTTAGTGGGATCAAAGGCGCGTCAGCTGTTGATATTATTTCTGATGATGCATTGGTTGTAAGGGGTGGCGGAAAATCAAATTTAACACCAGATAAATTTAAAATCGGGCCTAGTAGAATCCCTGATGTTAATGGACACTCTGTTCAATGTAGTAATAGTTGTAGTGATATAAATCAGATAGATCAATTAGGTCAGTACCTTCCAAACCCAGAACTTTCAATTATTAAAGCTAGGGATCTTAGGGTCATGGGTGGAGATGTCAAGGTAACTCCCGGAACAGGTTATCATGCTACGGTTACTGAATTAGATGGAGAAGCTTCAAGTAGACTGCCATGGCAAATTATAAAAAACCCTAACCCGCTTAAAAAATAATTATGAAACCTATAAATTCAGAACCAATTTGGGTAGATTTTTGTAATAGCGACGAAGACGGAGCAGTTCGTTTGTTATTACCAATAGAATCAATAAAACATGAGAGGTTAAATCTAAATTTTGTCGAGGGACAAGTTGTTTGGGTGACAGATGGAGATGTTGAAGAATTTGGAATATTAAAATTTCGTGATGGTATGTGGGTTGCCATTTCATTAAAAGGAACATTTAAAGATGTAGATAAAGATTCACCTTATTATATTGGAAATGTTTAAGATAAAAGATTGATATGAATAATTCAAAATTATTACCTAATGAAGAATTAGAAGAAATAAAACAACGATGCGAACGAGCATCTCCTGGACCATGGAGATCCATGGTAGAGGGCAGGGATCATACAAGTGGTAGTGATTTTATTATGACCGGAACCACTGAGGCACGTGGTGAAGATATTGAGTTATTAGGAGCGACGATCGATGATCAAGAGTTTATTGCTCATGCTAGGCAGGATATCCCTCGTTTATTAGAAGAAATTGAACGATTACGTTTAGAGTGATAAAGATTTTATCGTTGATCGATTTTTTTATAAAAGATTGGTGTTCGGATAGTTCTTTAATAAGTTTTCCACCACGAAGACCATTTAACCGGTGCTAACGTGGATACTGACGCTAACGGCCAAATTGTTCAATTATTGGATTATTTCCCATACGGAGATGCCCGAATTGATGAACACGACCAAAACTACTATAATAACTACCAGTATACGGGAAAAGAAAGAGACGATGAAACAAAATTGTCCTACTATGAAGCTAGGTATTATGATGGTAGTATTGGCCGATTTATCTCTCAAGATCCTTTACATTTAGCACTTGGCAATGCAGCCCAATTCAAACAACTTGCTGGACAGGATATACAAAAATATTTAATGGATCCTCAGCAGTTGAATGCCTATTCGTATGCTAGTAATAATCCATTAAAGAATATTGATCCCACGGGTCAATTCTCATTAAACCTGAGTGGATTATTACCTCAAAACACACAAATAGCCATCGGTAACTGGGCTAATAATGCTTACAACAATAGTTCAGTTGCTAGATATGCATTAGATCATCCATATCAAGCTGGAGTGGCAATGGGGTTAGCTGGAGGAGCTGCGGCATATACTGGCGCGGCAGGATTAACAGCGCTCAGCGTTCAATATCTTGGAGGTGCAGGAACGGCGTGTATGGCTTTTTGCAGTCAAAATGGACAAAAACTTGTAGAGCAGGGTATTGCTAATCTTCAAAAAATGGATAATGTATCTAGCGCGGTTGGGAAAATGGTATCCAGGGGGCAAGATGTTGGAATTAACGGCATAAATAATTTTATAAATGAAGTTCAAAATGGAGGAATTGCATACCTCGACAAGAACTCGGGAAATATAAATATATTTACAGAAAGGATCGCGGATCCTGGGTATCTTAGAATAACTCTAAATCCACAAATGACAAGAGTTATTTCTGTCGGCCTTAATGAAGCGAGAAACGTTATAAATGGAATTGCAAATGGTCGGTTTGTTGAGATTTCTAGTAAATTAATAAAATAATCACATGAAAATTTTTTTATTAAAAAAATATTTATATTTTTTGTCATATTTTAAAAAAGATTGGACTTTAAAAGATTACCCATTGATTTTTAAAAACGATTCAAAAAAACATTTAAAAATTAATTTATCTAAAAGATTTAAACCAATTCTATGGAGGGCAATGGTGTTGGGGTGGCCACAAATGCAGGGGGATGGCGATACAAAAGAGGAGGCCATGTCTGATCTGCAAAACAAATTTTATCTTATAAAAAAGAGCGAAGAGGCCATTCCTAGGCCTGGCACTGATTTACCTATAATTTTTTCTTCAAGTAAAGAGGTTCAGAAATATTTTGATCTGGCCTCAGATTTTTTTAATAAAATTCTTGAAGTAGATTATAACCAGGTTTTTATATCTGATGAATCAAGTATTTGGGACTTTATTTTTGATGAAAGCCTCGACATGTACTATAAAAAAATAAAAGATATTTATGACGTTGATGTCTCAGATACTGATGGAAATTTTTTAAAGATTTTTAAAAAAATAATTAAAAAATAAAATTTTAATAGCAATGAATAATAAAAATAAGGTACTAGCTTTGTTAAAAATACTATTAGGATTGCTATTTGTAATTGGAGGATTGCCGGCATTAATTAACGGGTTAGTAATAGTACTCGGGGCTATTATAAGTAAAGATGAGGATTCGTATCATCAGGGACTAGCCTTTGGTAATTTTACAGGCGCACTTATTGTTTGGATATTGGCTTTATGGTCAACTATTTCCGGTTTTAAACAAAGAAGGCGGATTAAAAATTTAGATAAAAATTCTAATCCAGAGTAGATTAACACTAAATCAAAAATGATTGCATGATTTTAAATAGCGATGGTAAGTTTAATATTGATGTTGCGCCTAATTGGGCAGAGGCACCATCTAACAATGATATTATTCATCTTGTAGTTGAAGGGCCGAAACAAGCGCAACAAGATGACAGTTCTATAAGAACGTGCTATTTAAGCAGGAGAATTTTACGCGCCTCAGTTGAAAAAAATGAAGATTATCATTTTTTGGCGTACAAGTTAGACTGGGCGGATGACATCCAAATGGCATCAGTACAAGATTATATTTTGCATGAAGATCAGATTATTATATTCCATCGTTTTGGAGTAGTTAGAGATAGTCAGTATATTGATAAAATACCACAAACTGAAATTAATATTTTTGATGATGAACCATCGTCATCTTATGGTTCAATAAATAAAGATAAGAAAATTCATTGTGTTACTAAAGAGCTTTATTTCGGGGATGTTTTAATTTTAGAATATAGTATTGCTCAGGTATTTTTTAAAGATAATATTTTAGATTACAAATATTGTAGATTTTTTCATTTTTTACCTCAAGATAATTTAGATTATAAACATTATCAATTCAAGTTTATTAATGATAGAAATGAAAAAATTTGTGTAAAAAAGAGATATTTTCGTAATAAACAAGGAGACGTTGTGAATGAGGAGAATATTATTTTTTCAAAAGAAGTATATTTTTTTGAAAAAATAAATTTTAGGGCACAATATGCTTCGGATGTATTTACTTCTTTTTTTGAAATTGCCACAGTTGCATCTTGGGAGGAAATCTTAAAAGATGTCTTGCCATTTTACGGAACTTCTAATAAAGAAGAAGAGAAGAGATTTTTAGATGAAGTCTTGGAAAAAATTAGTAGTGAAGTTAAAGATATTGAAGAAAAAATCAGCAAGGTTATTGAATATGTTCAAAACCATATTATTTATATTTTTGATGCAGGGGTTATGCATGGCCACGTTCCTCAATCTGTGAAAATAACTATAGAGAAACAATCAGGCGATTGCAAAGCTAAATCACTTTTACTTGTTAAGTTGTTATCTAGACTAGGTATAGATGCTAAATTAACCTTGGTAAATTATGATGCTGGTTTGTACATAGAACAATATATGCCCTCGCCGTTTATTTTTAATCATGCGATAGTAAAAATTTATCACAAAGGCAATGTGTACTTTGTTGATCCAACGTGGTCAGACCGATTTGGTTTTTTAGACAACAGAGCGCAACCTATATTTGGTCATTATATAGAAATTGGGGGTAAGCCTTGTCTTAAAAAAACATCTAATAATCAGAGTAAGTTAGCTTCTTTAGAGGATAATATTTTCATAGATATTAAGAAAGGCAAGGGCAAAATAAAATCAGAAACTATATATCGTTTTGGTTTGGCTGACGATAAGAGAAAATTTATAAGGCAAAGTAATCAGAATCGTACACTTCAAATGGAGGGAGAGTATCATTATTCTAAATTAGAATATCCAAAAGATAAAGATCAAAGTGAATATATAGATGATGCGGAGTATAAAATAATTAATGACAATCGCAATTTAAATGAAATTAAGGATATATATACTGCCACTCTTTTAAAACCATATTTGCCAGGCACGGGGAAAAATAATATTTTTAAGTACTATTTAAGTCTTAATCAAAGTAATCTAGATAATTTTAAGAACAAAGACAATATAGTTGGTAATTTTTTTGATCATTTTCGTAAAGCATCTTTAACTATTCATTGCGATAAGATCTATGATTATTTTGATAAAATTGTTCGTAGGGATTTAGAAGTAAGTAATGAGTATTTTTATTTTTCTAATAAAAAACAATTATCATTAAAAACTGTTAAGTTATTTTTGGAATTTAGGCCCAATTCTTTTAAGGAAATTAATAGATCAGATCTTGAAAGTTTAAGGAAGGATTTTAAAAAAATAAATGATAGTAATTTTGGGGTAGGTATTGTGTATCATTTTTCAGCATATTTTCGAGTGGCTTTAATTGTAATTTTTTATATACTTTTTTTATATATTATTGGTAGGTAATAAAATTGAAATACTTACCATGCAAAATAAGATAAAAATTAAAATCTAATAAGCTAACCAATGCCGATGTGTTGTATATTTTCCCTTGCCAAAACAGATGTTTTTATTTATAATGTCAGGGTAGTCGTGGACTGCTATTTTTAGCGACGTAGAGCGAGAGTCCGCCATTTGGCGGACCGAGCCGAGGAGCTAATATAGTGTTATACGCTATATTTTTTGTTTAATTTATGGAAAATCTAAGTAAAGTGCCGTTTCATTTGGGTATTATCATGGATGGCAACCGTCGTTGGGCTCGCCAGCATGGTTTGCAGGCTTTTTTGGGGCATCAAAACGGCTACGAAACCATTAAAAAGATTGCCGAGGCTTGTTTGGATCGCGGCATTAAAGTTTTAACGGTTTATACTTTTTCTACCGAAAATAACAATCGGCCACCAGAAGAAGTCTCTTTTTTGTTTGATTTGCTTAGACGGGCAGTTACTGAAGAAGCTGAGGAGCTGGAGAAACTAAAAGTCAAAGTTCAATTCCTTGGCCGATTATCAGAGCTGCCGGAAGATTTACAAAAAGGCTTGCAAGGTTTGATGGCTCGGACCAAAGATAACACTAAGGGCGTTTTAAATGTTGCTTTGAATTATGGCGGACAATTTGAAATTATTGATGCTGTAAAGAAAATGATGGCCGATGGTAAAACTCCGGCTGAAATTACTCCGGAATTATTTCAAAATTATTTGTATGACCCGGCCATGCCGCCGCTGGATTTGATTATCAGAACTTCCGGTGAACAGCGTTTGTCTGGCTTTTTCATTTGGGAGGCTACTTATGCGGAATTGTATTTTTCTCCTAAACTTTGGCCGGACTTTACTTCGGAAGATTTGGATCTGGCCTTGGCGGATTATGCGGCTCGGGATCGCCGCTTTGGCGGCAACAGTCAGACGGCTAGGTAGGTTATAAAATTAAAGTTGTTTTAATGATTTTATGGTTTAAATGACCATTTTTTAATTTGGTTAAATTTGCCATCTGGGCTAAGTGGTTAAATTGGCAAGATTAGAATTTTTAAGAAATTTTTGGTATTATTATATAAGTAAGCATTAATTAACTTAGATGTTAGATTCATTTTTACTTTCTTTTTTTGCTCTCGTCTTTTTTATTTTGGCAATTTACAGTTTTGATAAAATTAGCTTTGAATTTTTAAGTACCGGTAAGCAGATTAGAATTTCCTCTTCGCGGCTGATATTAATTAGTTCTTTGGTAATAGTAATTACTGTTTTAGCCACTGTTTTTTTCCTTAAC
>JAPLWL010000053.1 GCA_026396635.1 Candidatus Komeilibacteria bacterium
CGTGGAAGAGGATGTTTTCCGCGGCGCGTCCTTGGTGGGTTGGCGTGATGCCAAATTCCCAACCAACCGCCCTGCGGATAGCAGTCTCGAAATGCTCAAAGCTCACAGCTTGAGCATACGATTCGTCGCCAGTCATCATGGCTGCCCATTGATCTTGGCTCATGGCGCCAGTGCCAGAGTCGGTCAACAGATCAATAGTAATGTAGCGCGCGGGAACCTTAAAGAGGTTGTAGCGCGCTTCTCGAAGTGCTTTTCCGCGATCCAGGATCGCGCTTGGAGAGAGCGGCTCGGGAACCAGAAGTGGCCGCACCATTGCGATTTGAAATGGTTCAAAGCCGATGTGTCCGGGAGGGGGGAATGGCCCCCCATTGGCGGAAACTAACACGAGAGACCCCTTTGTTATTAAGGAACGGAATTAGGATGAGGCTTTTTTTGGTATTTTTGTGCCTCTATATTAGGAAAAGACTCGTCACCTTAACACAAAAATATATGGGCGTCAAGATTTTTTTTGCTTTATCAAAAGATGGTTGTTATAATCAAAACGTTTCTTTTTTAAGTGTTTTTATGAACCAATTTAAGCTAGTTTCACCTTTTCAACCAACAGGAGATCAACCTAAAGCTATTAAAAAGCTGGTAGCTGGTTTTAAAGCTGGCCAAAAATTTCAGACCCTGCTTGGGGTAACTGGATCAGGAAAAACTTTTACCATGGCCAATGTTGTTAATCAATTACAAAAACCCACTTTAGTTATTTGTCATAATAAAACTTTGGCCGCGCAATTAGCCTCGGAGTTTAGGCAGTTTTTTCCGGGCGCCGCGGTTCATTACTTTGTCAGCTACTATGATTACTATCAACCCGAAGCTTATGTGCCCCAGTCTGACACTTATATTGCCAAAGAAACTCAGATTAATGAAGAAATTGATCGTTTACGCCAAGCCGCCACTAATGCACTGCTGTCCCGCAAAGATGTTTTAATTGTGGCCTCGGTCTCTTGTATTTACGGTTTAGGCGATCCAAGTTTATACGCGGATTTAAAAGTCAGTTTAAAGCTGGGTGAAAGTTTTCAGCGGGATAAATTTTTGCGCCAGCTGATTGGCATTCAATATGAGCGCGCGGACATGGACGTGCGGCGGGGAACTTTCCGCGCGCGCGGCAGTGCAGTGGAAGTATTTTTGTCCGACGCATTGGAAGAAATTATTAGAGTGGAATTTGATGATGATATTGTTTTTAAAATTACCAGACTGCATTCATTGACTCATGAAGTTTTGGAGAGCGGTTTAAAAGAATTGAATATTTTTCCAGCCAAGCATTTTGTCACTCCCGAAGAGCGGTTGCAGCAGGCTATGGGTAAAATCCGAGCCGAACTACTTGAACAGTTGGTTAAATTAAAAAATGAAGGTAAGTTGTTAGAAGCTGAACGGCTGGAACAGCGTACTACCTATGATTTGGAAATGATTGAGGTGACCGGCTATTGTTCGGGCATTGAAAATTATTCGCGCTACTTAACCAATCGTTTGCCTGGTGAACAGCCGGCCACGTTGCTGGATTATTTTCCGGATGATTTTTTGATGTTCATAGATGAGTCGCATATGACGGTGCCGCAAATCGGCGGCATGCATGCCGGGGACCGGTCCCGCAAAGAAACTTTGGTTAATTTTGGTTTTAGATTGCCTAGCGCTTTAGATAACCGGCCGCTTCAGTTTAGTGAGTTTGAAAAATATATGCATCAAGTGACTTTTGTGTCCGCCACGCCGGCTCATTATGAATTAGAAAAAAGCACGCAGATTGTAGAACAGATTATTAGGCCAACCGGATTAATTGATCCACAAATAATTTTACGGCCAACTGAGGGGCAGATAGACGATGTGGTTAATGAAATTAAAAAGAATGTGGCCAAAAAACAGAGAGTCCTGGTTACGGTTTTAACCAAAAGATTAGCTGAAGAATTGGCCGAACATTTGCAGGAATTGGGTATAAAAGCGCAGTATTTGCACTCAGAAGTTGAAACTTTGGAGCGGATTGAAGTTCTCAGGGATTTGCGGTTGGGCAAGTTTGATGCGCTTATTGGTGTTAATTTACTAAGAGAAGGTTTAGATTTACCAGAAGTTTCTTTGATTTTAATTTTAGAGGCTGATAATCCGGGCTTTTTACGGAGCCGACAAGCCTTAATTCAAACTATCGGTCGCGCCGCCCGGCACATTGAGGGGCGGGTGATTATGTACGGTGATAAAATTACGCCGGCTATGAAAGAGGCGATTGATGAAACCACTCGTCGACGTCAGATTCAAACAGATTACAATCAAGCTCATGGTATTATTCCGCAAACCATTATTAAAGGCATTGAAACGCGCTCTCTTGCTGATTCGCCGGAAGCCGAAAATGATTTGGCTATTTCCAAAAAAGAAATTGCCAACTTGTCCAAGGAGGAGTTTAATTATTTTGTAAAAGATTTGGAAAAACAAATGTTGTTGGCCGCTGACAATTTGCAATTTGAAAAAGCCGCGGCTCTTCGGGATCAAATTGATGATATTAAAAAATTAAAAATTAAGAAAAGAAAATAATTTTTTTAATCCGCTGCCGCGGTTTTTGACGATATTTTTCTGAAGGCCGAAAGATAATACTTATGCTAACAGAACAAAAAATTCAAAATATTATAGCTGACCCAGAGGCTGGCATGTGGCTGATTGATAAGCCGACCGATTGGACGTCGCATGACGTGGTGGCTAAACTTCGTGGCTTATCTAAAATCAAAGTCATCGGCCACACCGGAACCTTGGATCCATTTGCTACTGGCCTGTTGATTTGTTTAACCGGCAAGGCTACTAAGTTGGTTGATTATTTTCATGATTTTAAAAAAACTTATTTAGCGACTATAAAATTAGGCTGTGTCTCTGATACTTTTGATCGCACAGGACAAATTCTAAATGCCAAATCCGAAATTCCTGCCTTGCCGGCAGGCAGGCTAAATAAATCTAAAATTCAAATTGAAGAAATTCAAAAAACTCTAACATCGTTTATTGGCAAACAGCAGCAGCTGCCGCCAATGTTTTCAGCTAAAAAAATAGCTGGTCAAAAATTATATAAATTAGCCAGACAGGGCAAGAGTGTTGAACGTGAGTTAAATGAGATAGAAATTTATTCTTTGGACTTAATTAGCTTTGATGCCAAAGCTTTGATTTTGGAAATAAGGGTGGTCTGTTCAACCGGCACCTATATTCGGAGTTTGGCTCATGATTTAGGTGAAAAGCTTGGCACAGGGGCGGTTTTGTGGGAGCTTAGGCGCGAAATAATTGGCCCATTTGGGGTTAATGAGGCCATTATTTTACTTGAGACTAATCAAGGGATTTTATTGGAAAAAATGATAAAACCAGCCCAAATCCTTGCAATTTTACCTAAGCTGTGTTAGTCTAGACCTACTATTTTTGTTAATTAAATGAATTGATATGCCACAATTAGAATCAGCTTTTAAAGATGTTCGTCGAATTAAAACTCGGACCGCCCGCAATTTAGTAGTTAAGAATGCCATTCGGCAGTTACGCAAAACCCTAACCAAAGCCGAAGGCAAACAAGCCCAGGAACTTTTGAGTAAATTGCAGGCCACTTTAGATAAGGCGGCTAAAACTCATGTTATTCATAAGAATAAAGCTGCTCGGTTAAAATCTCGCTTAGCTAAAAGATTAGCGACGAAAAAGTAAATACTTCGTGTTTTAGAAAAGTAAGAAAAGACTAAAAATAAAATTTTACCCCCGATTTATTCGGGGGTTTTTAATTTCTACAATTGCTTGTGGAGTGTATCGATCAGTAGAGTGAGCAAGGTGGCGGGTGGCAGGGTAGAGGTTTTAAGGCTGCTTTCCGCTTTCAGTAAAACTAAATAGATATTTTTAAGTTGTTCCAGGGAAATTTTTTTAGCCAAGGCCAATTTTTTTCTAATAACAAAATCATAACTGCTTAAGTCTTTGGCCAGTTCAAGTACGGATTTGTTTTTTTCCAGCCCGGCCTTAATGTGCCAAAGAAAACGAAATTCTCGTTCTAATAATTTTAACAGAGCCAGTTCATTTAATTCATTAGCTAGTTGTTGCTGTAAAAGTTGGATGGCCAATTTTTCTTGTTTATTGCCAATGGCGGCTACTAGGGCAAAAATATCATCCGGTACCGTGGGTGAAACCAGGGCTTCAACGTCTTTTTCCGTGATGGGTCGACCAGCAGTAAAGCCCGCTAGTTTATCCAATTCTGAAGTAACAACCCAAAGATCGGCTGGGCAGTAAGCCAAAAGTTTGGTGATGGCCAAGGGCTCTATAATTTGTTTGGTGGTTAGGTAAGTTTTAACAAAGTTGCTTAATTTAAGGGGATCAGTTAAGGCTGGAAAGTAGAAAACGTTTTTTTTCTCATTAGAAAGTTTTTGCCACAACTCGGAGGGTTTGAACTTTTTATCTGGCTCAGAGTCTTCGTAAAAAATAAAATGGATATTAACCGGGTCAAGACTAAGGAGGGTAATTAATTGTTCGGTTGGATTTTCAGTGGTTTTACTGGCCTTACTAGTGGTGGGAGTTTTTTTTCGACCCTTAGGCTTAACCACGGAAGGCTTGAGTAAAGAGTTTCTGATAATGATCAATTTGGGATTAGTAAATAAACCCCGTTGGTTGGCCAGGGTAGTTAGGTCGGTTAGTTTCCAATCATCTTCAAAAGTTGAAATTTCACCACTTGGGTTTTTTTTGAGAAAAGCGTTTTTTAATTCCAGCAGCTTATGAAAGCTGGAATAGGTTTCAGCGCCGTAAATAAGAAAATGCATAGGTATAAGTATCTATTGTCATTCTGAACTCGTTTCGGAATCTTAATTGAGGTTCTGAAATAAATTCAGGATGACAGTTTTTTATTTAGCTTCTTGCCAATTTTTTCCGGCTTCAATATGGACCTTGATTGGCACTTTTAACTCGCAAATAGTTTCCATAGTGGTTTGAACAAATTTACTAACTGCCGGAATATCGCTAGTTGGGACTTCTAAAACTAATTCATCGTGAACAGTCAATAACAATTTGCTTTTGGCGGAGATTTTGGGCAAACCCAGCCAAACTTTAACCATGGCCATTTTTAATAAATCAGCCGCTGTGCCTTGAATGGGGGCGTTAATAGCCATGCGTTCAGCTGAGGCGCGGATCATGGGTACGGTGGAATTAATCTCCGGTAAATAGCGGCGCCGACCAAACAGGGTTTCTACATAACCCAATTCTCTGGCCTGGATTTTGGTTTCATCCAACCAAGCTTTAATTTTAGGATAGCTGGCAAAATATTTGGCGATAAAGTCTTTGGCTTGGTCTCGGCTGATTTTAGCGCGCTGAGCCAGGCCGGTTGAACCTAAGCCATAAATAATCCCAAAGTTAATTTCTTTAGCACTGCGGCGCTGGAAGGAATCTACTTTATCCAAGGGGATGTTATGAATAAAGGCCGCGGTTTTGGCATGAATATCTTCATTGCGCTGGAAAGTTTTAATCATGTTTTGGTCGCCACTTAAAGAAGCGATAATACGAAGTTCAATTTGCGAATAGTCAGCTGATAGCAATTGCCAGCCGCGGGGTGCAATAAAAGCTTTGCGGATCTGTTGGCCCAAGGGTGTTCTAATGGGAATGTTTTGTAAGTTAGGATTAGAAGAAGACAGACGGCCGGTCGTGGTTACGGTTTGATTGAAAGAAGTGTGAATGCGCCCCAAGGAATCGGTTTGTTCTGGTAAGGCTTCAACATAAGTATTTTGCAGTTTGGATAACTCTCTAAACTCGCTCATTAAATCAATAATCGGGTGTAGGCCAGACATTTTTTCTAATTCATTAGCCGCTGTGGAAATGCCAGTTTTAGTTTTCTTTAAACCCTTAGTAGAGATTTGTAGTTTATCAAAAAGAATTTCTTTTAATTGGAGCGGGGAGGCTAGATTAAATTCTTGGCCGGCCAGGCGGTAAACTTTCTGTTCAATTTTTTTGATATCTTTTCTAAACTCTTTGGCTAAGTTTTTTAAAAAGTCCTGATCAATTAAAATTCCAGTTTTTTCCATATCCGCCAGAACCGCAATTAAAGGCATTTCAACGTCTTGAAATAATTTTTCATTGCCGGCGGCCTTAATGGCGGGTTCATATTTTTTAAAGAGCCGGAAGGTAAAATCAACGTCTTCGCAGGAATACCAAGAAACCTTGGCCGCCGGTACTTGATCCATAGTGAGCTGGTCTTTTCCCCGTGGCCCTAATAAATCTTCAATTGGCTGCATGGAATAGCCAAATTCAGTAAAAGCTAGACTGTCCAAATCCAAATTGCGGTTAGCTGAAGTTAATAAATAAGCAGCTATTAGGGTATCAAAATATAAGTTGGCAACTGGTAAAGTTAGTCCGGCCCGGCTTAACACCGCATAATCATATTTCAAGTTATGTCCAACAATTTTTTGGTTGCTTAAAATTTTACCTAATTGAGTTAGCGTGTCTTTGGGTAAATCTTTGATTGAAAGATAGTAAGCCAGGCCGGCTTGCCAGGCCAAACTAATGCCCAAAAGTTTGGCTTCAAAAACATTGAGTGAAGTTGTTTCGGTGTCTAAGGCGATTATTGTTTGTTCAGTTAGTTTAGTTAAACAGGCCGCTAAAGCGGTTTTGTCCGCCACTAAATTGTAGTTAGTTTTTTGCGTTCCTGGTCCGGTGGTAATTTGGGGGGTGCTTAAGCTCATGGTTGCCTGATGTGGTTGAGTTTGGCCGGCCAAGTCATTGATTTTAGCCAATAAACTTTTAAATTCCAATTGTCGAAAAACCCGAGCCACTTTTTCTTTATCAAAAGGTTCTAATTTTGTTTTAGCTAAATCAAAATCGAGCTCTAAAGAAGTGTTGATGGTAGTAATTTTTTTACTAAGGAA
>JAPLWL010000046.1 GCA_026396635.1 Candidatus Komeilibacteria bacterium
CTCTTAAACCAGTTACTACGCCGGAATTTTCTGGAATCAAATAGGTGCCAGCCAAAAAGACTTTGGGCTTGCTAGTTTTTTGAGCATTAATTGGCAAACCAGTACAAATGCGCAAGCCCTGTTCAACCAAATCAACTTCCCAAACAGTTTTTACCCAATCACACAGATAATCACCGCCCATTCTAGCGGCCACCTCTACAATCGCCGGACCCACTGGAGTAACTTTAACCTCGGTATGAGAAATGCTATTTTGAATTCCTAAGGCTTTGTGAGCCTCTTCCACTATTTCTTGAACCTTTTTTAAAGTTGGTGATTCAAACCGCGACGGCATAATATCACCGCGCTCCATAAAATAAGGTTCTTTCATGGGCATCTTTTCAGAAATGGCTATAACTTGAGTTTGGCCATTTTGAGTTAAGCTCTCTGTCGCCACTTCAATCCCTTCTAAATACTCTTCATAAATAAACTGAGACTGATTATATTTAAAAATTGGATTAAACTTTGGTGTAGCATTTTTAAAAATATAATCATAAATCTGCCGAGCCTCTTCTTCATTATTGGCTTTTACCACAAATTCGCTATCTGCTCCCCAGGCTGGCTTTAAAACCGCCGGAAAACCAATCTCTTTAATAGCCACTTCCAAATCTTCAGCATTCAAAAGTAGTCTTTGTTTAGCACAAAGAACGCCCTTCTCTTTTAAAACCTCTCTCATTAAATATTTATTCCGGCACTGCTGGGCGACCTCGGGCGAATTATCAATCAAATTAAATTCAGCCGCCACCGCCGCCTGAATTGGCACGTCATCTTCCCAAAAAGTAATTACCCCATCAAATTTTTCAACTGTGGTTTTATTTTCTTTTAAAAACTTTTTTAATCGGTCAATAACATTTTCTGGCACATAAGTATCAGCCTCAATATAATAATCAATCAAACTTTTGGCCCAGAGCGGCAACCGACTATTAACCAAAATAATTATTGCACCCAATTCTTTAGCTCGCTCTAAAATAAATTTCTTTTTATAGCTGCCAACGTTAATAAAAATAATTTTCTTACCAAAAAGATCGTTAGCATTGGCTGGATTATCTGAATTCATGATTAACTCTTTTAATTTAATTAATAAATTGCCCTCTCTTTGATTAAGCAATATCTGTTTAATTATGAATTATTTATCAAATAAATTGAATAGAAAAAATAATGGCTAAAATTAGCCAAAAAGTTATCCACATATTTAATTTTACTTAGATTTTTTAAAAAAAATTAGGTTACAACTAAAAAAATAATAATTATCCCCAAAAATATTCCCACTAAATCAGCTGCTAAATCTTTAAAATCAAAGTTTTCTTGCCGAAAAAATTTATCAAATAACTCCTTAATTAAACCAAGAAAAAAGGTTAAACAACTGGCCGACACCAGACCAAGCCAATGACTAAAAATAATTAACAGTAAGGCTGAGATAAAAATATGCAAGTATTTATCATAACCATAATAATTCTTACCTTCTAAAAACTTTAACCAATAAAATTTTTCTGCCATACTCTTACAAAATTAATAAAATTAAACCGCCAATCAATAAACTGAGGATGCTAATTTTAAAAATAAGTTGGCGCTCATGAAAATATAAACCACCGGAAACCATTGACCAAATAATAGCACTGGAACGTTTGGCCGTAGTGGCAATAGAGGCCGAGGTAAAATTATAAGCAAAACCAGTTAGCACTCCGCCTGCCCCACCAATCAAAGACTGGGCTAAAAATAACGGCCGGCCTAATAATCTAAATGGATTCTTCTTATCTAGCCATAAAATTAAAAAGAAAAAATAGATAAACAAAATACTACAAATTAAAAATTGTTCTGTTTCTACTGAATTAAAATGAGTAATATCATATTTATACAAAGAGATGGTCGCCACGGCATTCAAGCTAATAAAAACCACCCAGCCAATTCCTTTTTTATTAATCCCCTGTTTAAACAATAATAAACTTAAGCTAACCACAATTAAAGTAATACCTAAAAGTTGCGGCAACTTTAAGGCATAGCCTAAAATTAAATCAACCAACAACAACAGCGGCAAAGTTAAAAGCCTGACAAAACTAAAGGTGGTTCGGTCGGTCTTGGTTAAAGCAATTAGAGCACAATGAGCTTCAATTACTTCCAAAATAGCCCGAGTCAAAAAGGTTGGCCAAGAATCCCAGGAAAATATAAATTGCCCTCGGATAAAAAAGATAATAATCGCGAAAAACAAAACCGGCCACAGGATGCTAAGAAAACCCATGGTATAAACATCTTCTTCTAATTTACTTACTTCTTTTTTACCAATTGAACTAGAAATCTCTTCAAACAAGCTGCCAAAAAAGGTTAAAATTACTCCAACCATATTTAGAGTTATTTAGTTCAGTCTAATAAACATTTTTATTGGTGATCTTCTGTGTCAGCCAAAGCCTCGGCTTTAGTTTTATGAATAGTGCCATCCCGATGTTCAGCCGGAGCATAAACCGTATACAATTTCATTTCCCCGTCACCTTGATTGATAAAATTATGTTCAGTGCCAGCCGGAACCACTACTAAATCTCCAGCCGTGATTTGACTAGTAACACCGTTTAATACGGCCGAACCCTGTCCGGCAACAAAAATTAAGATTTGATCTACGTCCGGATGAGTTTCTAAACCAATGTCTTCCCCTGCCAATAGGCTCATCAAAACTACCTGACTATACTGATTAGTAGAAATTACCTGCCGAAAATAATTATTACTTTTGGCTAAATCA
>JAPLWL010000076.1:0-1379 GCA_026396635.1 Candidatus Komeilibacteria bacterium
AGCCTTGGGCCATTCTTAAAATTTGGCAGGGCGGCTTAGCTATTCATGGTGCGCTCGCCGGCGGTTTTTTGGCCGTAGTGGTTTGGGCGCATCGGAACAAAGAATCAGTTTGGCAATATTTAGATTTACTGGCTTTGAGTTTGCCCTTGGGTCAGGCCATTGGCCGTTGGGGTAATTATTTTAATCAAGAGTTATTTGGCCAGCCTACAACTAGTTGGTGGGGGATTTATATTGAAGCCATTAACCGGCCTGATGGTTGGGTAAATTTTTCTACTTTTCAGCCGGTTTTTTTGTATGAAAGTTTATTGAGTCTGGCTTTGTTTTGGTGGTTGTGGCATAAGCGGGCTAGTGGCCAGGGTGCGGTGGTGGGCTGGTATTTGATTGGTTATGGAATTATTCGATTTGTTTTAGAGTTTATTCGCTTGGATCAAGTGGAAGGCTTATTAGGTTTGCGTTGGCCGCAAATTATTTCCTTAGTTATGGTGATTGTTGGTTTGATTATACTCTTGCCAAAAATAAAGAAATCAGCTACAATAAGCCAGTTTTCTTAGGAGAGAGATAAGATAGTCAGTTGGTGGGACGGTAGTCCCGATGTCCCGCTAAAGCGGGAAGCGGGATCCCGACCACCGACGCTTCGGTCGGGGCGTCGGGATCCAGTGATTAAATATTTCAGAGGTCGTTACTTGATGGGACGGTAGTTCAGTTGGTTAGAACGCTTGCCTGTCACGCAGGAGGTCGCGGGTTCGAGCCCCGTCCGTCCCGCCAAGCGATGATCTCTTTTATTTTTAGTGCGGGGTTCGAGCCCCGTCCGTCCCGCCAGACGAATTTGTATCTAAAAACTTTTATCTTCAAATTAAAAAGACCTCGACAAAATATGTCGAGTTTTTTTGTTTGTCAAAATCTAGCTATTACAAAACCGCTCCTTTGGGGGGCGGTCTGTTGATGGGTGGAGGGGCTGGTGAGCAGCCATGAAACAAGGATGAGATATATAGGAATCGTTCCTTGCTCTGGGTTTGTTCGCCAGCCCCTCAAGCAGCCGACATTCCGAGTTTGTCCGGGCATCTCTATCGAGATGGGTGCGAAAGCGGAATTCGGTCGACTGTTTTTACTTTTAAATCGAAAGAAATTATTTTAGGTCGGCGGATTTCAGACAAATGAGTTGCAGCACTAATTGGTGCCGGCAGCTTATTTTTCTGATACATCGGTATTATCCTTTGTTCCGTAAGCTACCTGTTCTTAGCGTCCAGTATGATAGCTTTGAACAGGGGATATCCTGGTGTAGTTTTAGATCCTACCGACCAAAAGGTGGGCCAGCAACAAGGAGACTCCTATCTTTGGATGACATCCGTGAGTGCGACCATAGTGGCCTGGCGGCAAAA
>JAPLWL010000076.1:1409-3707 GCA_026396635.1 Candidatus Komeilibacteria bacterium
CTTCCTGATCCTGACGGCATTTCGACGTTGAGGCATGTAGCCTTTGTTTCTTTGGTCCGAAATTGGCCTAAGGGATGAGTTTATTGGTGCCGGCAAACCGGTGACTGATAAGGAGGAATCGATGGCGGGCAGCTATTAAAGCCTCCGCGTTGAAACCGCGTTACGGACCCATTACTATTTCTCCCACGATTGGTTTCGATCATTTGATCAAGTGTCTCCGCCCATTGGCAGTAGACACAAGGATAGTAAGAACTATAAGACTTTTAGCTTATTATAATTTAAAATCCCTGTCAAGAGGGTC
Organism: Candidatus Komeilibacteria bacterium; assembly: GCA_026396635.1. Lineage (GTDB taxonomy): Bacteria > Patescibacteriota > Patescibacteriia > UBA1558 > JAPLWL01 > JAPLWL01. Next base: position 1,711 of record JAPLWL010000076.1, read on the forward strand.
TATAAAAACAACATCCCCGCCGAGCCTTTGGGAGGCTCGGCGGGGTTTCTTTTGTGCATGCTCGGGTAATAATGGTTACCCTTGGAGATATTCGGCGCTGAAGACCTTTTCCAGCTCCGGATCAGTGAAGACGCCATCCTTGCGGATCAGCTTGCCGTCGAACCAGATTTCGCCACCACCGTAATCGGCGCGTTGGATCAGCACCAGGTCCCAGTGCACCGCCGAGTGGTTGCCATTGGGAGCATCGTCGTAGGAATTGCCAGGCGTGAAGTGAAGCGAGCCGGCGATTTTTTCATCGAACAAAGTGTCTTTCATCGGCTGGAGGATGAGCGGATTGCAGCCGATGGCGAATTCTCCAACGTAGCGGGCACCTTCGTCGGTGTCTAAGATGTGGTTCAGCTTGACGGTGTTAGCTCCGGCGGTGGCTTGAACGATTTTGCCGTCGCGGAAGACGAATTCGATGTCTTCAAAGACAGTGCCTTCCAGGAGGCTGGGCGTGTTGTAGCGGATCACGCCGTTGACTGAATCACGGACTGGCGCGGTGTAGACCTCGCCGTCCGGAATATTCAATCGGCCATCGCATTTGACGCAGTTGATGCCCTTGATGGAGAAGGTCAGGTCGGTGCCGGGCGCCACGATTCGAACTTGATCGGTGGTGCTCATCAGAGCATGGAGTTGGTCTTGCGCCTGTGACATTCGTTTGTAGTCCAAGAGGCAGACCCGGTAGTAGAAATCAGCAAAGGTATCAGTTGGCTGGCCAGCCAGTTGAGCCATGGCCGGGTTGGGGTAGCGTAAGACCACCCAACGGGTATGCTTGAGACGCCGTTGCATGTGGACCGGTTCGCTGAACAATTTTTTGAACCGCGTCGTCTGCTCTGGCGGGATGTCGGCCAGGTCGAATGGATTTTCCGACCCGCGCAGGCCGATGTAGCAGTCGCTGCGAGTCATCAGTTCCAGGTGAAGCTCGGCCATTCGTTGCATCTGCGCTTCCGAGGCGCTCATCATGAACTGGCGCAGCAATGTTTCATCATTGTAGAACCAGAACGGGGTCACGCCGCGTTCGGTGGCGAGGCGTAGAATGACTTGTGCGAGTTCAAGAGTCTCTTTGCCCTTGACTTCGAGGTAGAGGGTTTCGCCGGGTTTGACTTGGATTGAATAGTCTAGGAGTAGAGTGGCCAAGCGTTCGTTCCGAGGATCCATTGGGGTCTCCCATTTGAAAAAGGACGTGGATGGCAGTTGTTTTAACTGCCGTTGTGATAGTTGTTTGGCGAGACAAATTCAGGCTTATCTTAGTCCAAAAGCTGTTGTTTTGTCAAAAAAGCAGAAACCCCGTACGGATTGCGTACGGGGCTTGCTGTGGTGTGGTAATATTTGACGTAGAGCACAGATCATTCGCCAAATATATCGCGAGTGACGGGTCTTAATTCAGCGCGCGAACCGATCAGTTCATTGAGTCTGAATTCGGCCAGCCGAAAACCACTTGAAAAGTCCTCGTATCCCCAAGTTTCGGCTAGAGGAAAACTCCATTCCGAATCTTCATTGGGTATGCCGTATTTTAGGACGAAACGGAACTGACTTGGGTTTACTTCAATGACGATTCGGCGTACCTGGGTGGCGTCGTCATGGAATTCGTTGAGCTGGATTGTTAACCGGCCGCGGGCATTGAGCAGGTTGTTGATGTCTTGTCCAGAAACATATTCGCCCAGAGGCAGATTTAACCACCTGATCTGGTTCAGGCCAATCCGGTTGTCATTCAGCCAGGCGGTGATGGTTTCAGAGTAAGAGGGAGTCAGGAAAACGAATTGAAAGCGCCGCCGCAGATCCCCCAAGCTCTCAATGGGGTCAACCTGTGAGAGATTGATGCAGCTCGGGTTGCCGCTGAGGACGGAAAAGGGAGTTGGTTGTCTTGATTGGTTGTAGGCGCTGCCGGTTAGGATTAACCATTGAAACAAAGCAAAAGCTTGATCGATGGTATATTGACCAAAGAGAATGTCTGG
>JAPLWL010000076.1:3717-10247 GCA_026396635.1 Candidatus Komeilibacteria bacterium
GCCGAACCAATTCCGAGAAACGGTATTTGCGGACGGGCATTGGTAGTCCCTTGTTTTAAAAATGATCAATGGGTATTTAACGAGCTCATCTTAGTCCAAAAGCTGTTGTTTTGTCAAAAGCAAACTCCCTCAAATCGTAATGATCTGAGGGAGTTAAATATTTAGCTTAGGCTTTTACAATCTTTTCAAAAACCGTGGGGTATTTTTCAGCCAAAGTGGCTAAAATTTTCCGGTCCAAGATAATACCTTTTTTCTTTAACTGATCAATTAACTTGCTGTAAGAAATATTCTGTGTCCGGGCGGCGGCATTGATCTTAACTTGCCATAAACCTCTTTTGGCGCGTTTGTTATTCTTGCGGTCGCGGTAGGCGTTGGTGCCGGCCTTGCGGACAGCGGTTTTAGCCAACTTAACCTTGTTTTTACGGCCCCAGCGAAAACCTTTGGCCTTGGTTAAGATGTTTCGACGCTTTTTTAAATGGATGATTCCTCGTTTAATTCTAGTCATAGATAGTGATTAGTTATTAGTGATTAGAAACTGTAAGGCATTAATTTTTTAATTTGTTTGCCAGTGGTGTCGTGCAGTGTTTTGGTCCGACGCTTGTTTTTGGTGGTTTTGCCTGATTCGCGGGCATTAAAGTGGCTCTGGCCGCCAGGAATAATGGTGATTTTTTTCTTTTTGGTTAAGCGCACGCGCTTGGAAATTGATTTGTGGGTTTTAAGTTTTTGCATATATATAGTTGTTAGCGATTGGTAATTAGTGATTAGTTGAAATTATTTTTTAGGAGCGACCAGGGCAAAGAGTTGACCACCCTGCCGTTTAACCGGTTGTTCTACAATGACTTCTGGCAGCTGGACGATGAATGATTGAATTTTATCGCCAGCTTGTTGGCCATATTGTTTTTCCCGGCCCTTTAAAATGATTTCTACCTTAACCTTGTGGCCTTGTTGTAAAAACTTTTTAGCCTGCTCTAGTCTAAAGTCAAAATCATGTTGGCCAATTTTTAAGGACAGGCGGATGCCTTTAGTTTCCGCGGCCTTGGTTTTGCTTTTTTGCTCTTGGTTTTTCTTGGCTTGCTGGTACAAAAATTTTCCTAGTTCCAAGAGCTTACAGACCGGCGGTACAGCTAATGGAAAAACTTCAACCAAATCATAGCCCCGCTCTTCGGCTACGGTTAAGGCCTGGCTGAGTTTAAGCACGCCCAATTGTTCACCGTTTTCATCAATGACCCGCACTTCCGGAACTCGAATTTGCATATTGACCCGAAAAGTTTTTTTGGGGTCTTCTACTGGTCGACGTCTTTTACCTTTAGTTCTTAGCATTTTAATTATGTTTATTTAACTTGTTGAAACGTGCCCTTCGGCTCGTCGAGCTCGGCTCGACTTTGCTCAGGGCACTCTCCTCGCCGAAGCTATTGGTTGAAATTCCGACCCGAAAGGGAGGAATTGAAACCACGAGCGACCACGAGCCTGTCGAGTGGGAGTCGAGTGGTGGAGATGGCGGGGGTTTCACCCGCGTCTAGCTTTGGTTTAACTAGAAAAGCAGTATCTTAACATTAGCTCTTTTGAATCCTTCTTGGGGCGTTTTCGTGAAAGAGCAACGTTTGACGCACCCAAAGCTCCACAATGTCCTTTTTTGGCCGGAGCTAGCCAAAAAGTAAGTTTGCAATATAGCACCTGGATCTAAACGGCAAACGCATTTAGGCAGATGGCCCTAGCAATTAAGCTAAGACAGGCGAGAAAGCGTCAACGCGGAAAGCATTGGCGATTTTCTCAAAGATATTTTTGGCAATTATAAGCCGCCTGACCCCTTTAACGACTTGGGTACAGGCTTGGGTCGGTTAAGACTTTTCAAGCGTTCCAAAACCAGCAAATATGGCACATCCCCTAAAAGTAACTAGCGGGATCGTTTCAAGTGTTCCTGAACTTGCCGATCTAGTTCTCGTTTTTTGATTTGAGTTCGCTTGTCAAAATTGCTTTTGCCAGAGGCAAGAGCAATAGTCAGTTTCAAAAAACTGTTCGTAGTATACAAGACTAACGGGATAATTGTCAACCCCTTAGTTTGCGTTTTGCCAATCAAATGAGTAAGTTCTTTGCTGGTGAGCAATAGTTCGCGTGGTTGCATGGGGTTGTAGTTTTTTTGGGTTTGAGCCGCTGGTTTATAGGAACTAATATAAAAATTTTTTAACCAAGCTTTAATCGGCGGTCTGGCTTGAAGAGAAATGTAGCTTTGTTTAAAGTGGACTTGTCCTAATTTGGCTGATTTTACTTCGGCACCGGTTAATTTTAAGCCGGCCTCAAATTTTTCTAAGAGGTTGTAGTGGTAATTGGCAGCCTTGTTTTCGGCAATAATAATGCTATTGGCCTTTGGGTTCATTTTAAAAATTTGGTAAAATAGTTGAGTTTCTAAAAGTTATTTACTATACTATAACCATTATGACTATCAGAATCAAGGCATTGTTAGAAGATGAACTGCAGCAAGCACTTGGCCGGTTAAAGTGGGGGCAGTTTATTGAACAAATAGCGGTGACTAAGCCAGATCCTAAATATGGGGATTATGCTACTAATTTGCCGTTAAGGTTGACTAAGGAACTAAAGCTGGCTCCGGAAGTAATTGCCGAGAAACTTCATCAAACGCTTTTAGAATCAGTTCAATTTACCCAGGCTGTAACTTTGGTTCAATTTGCTGGCGGTTTTTTAAATTTTCATTTGCGGCCGGAGTTTTTGGAGCAACAAGCCCTCGCCGCCATTGCCGGTACTGATTTTGGTTTTCTTAATTTAGGCAAAGGCAAAAAAGCCAATGTTGAATTTATTTCGGCCAATCCCACTGGTCCGCTAACTCTTCATAATATTCGGGGTGGGGTAGTGGGCGATGTTTTGGCTAATGTTTTAGAACGCACTGGTTGGGCGGTTACTAGGGAATATTTGGTTAATGATGCTGGCCATCAAATTGAAATTTTAGGCTCATCGGCCTTGGCTAGTGTGGGCTTGATTGCCGACGACCCGGAATATTATCATGGTGATTATGTAAAAAATTGGGCCACAGACAATTTAGACTTTTTGCAAAGCCGGGTTAAGCAAAGCTACGAAGTTGGTCAAAGTTTGGCTGCCTATTTGCTGGAGTATGAAATTAAGCCGGTTATTTCCAATGGTTTGGGCATTATCTACGATGTTTACTTTAGTGAATGGCAAGAGCTTCATCAAACCGGCGTCATTGCCAAGCTTTTTGCCGAGTTGCAGAAAACTAAAGTTGCCTATGAAAAAGACGGAGCTTGGTGGCTAAAAACCACTCAGCACGGCGATGATCAGGATCGGGTAATTAAAAAAAGCGACGGCCAATTTACCTATTTTTTATCAGATCTGGCTTATCAGCTCAATAAACTGGCTCGTGGCGCCACTAAGACTATTAATGTTTTTGGCGCTGATCACCATGGGCATACTGTTAAGTTTAATGCCGCCTTAGAGCTTATGGGTCAATCACCGGCCGAGTTTATCCTTACTCAGATGATGACGGTTTTAGAAGACGGTAAAGAAGTCAGAATGTCTAAGCGGGCTGGACGGTTTGTGACCATGAAAGATTTATTAGATCAAGTGCCGGCCGATGTGATTAGGTTTTTTACTTTGCGCTACAGCGTGAATACGGTGATGCATTTTAATCTGCAGGAAGCTTTGGACACCTCGGAAAAAAATCCAATTTATTATGTTCAGTATGCCTATGCCCGGTTAAAACATATTTTAGCTCAAGACCAAGTTCGGGCAGCTTTATTAAATAAAAAAATTGATCATGTTAGTTTGGAAGATTCCAGCTTGGCGCTATTAAAACAAATTTTGGAGTGGCCGGATGTTTTGGTGGAAATAAGCGAGTCCTATCAGGTTAATCAATTGGCTACTTATGCTTTGGCCGTGGCTGACGCTTTTCATCGTTTCTACGACCAATTGCGGGTGATTGAACATGAGGTGGTAAGACCAGAGCGCTTGGCCGTAGTAGTTTTGGCTGAAAAAGTTTTTGCCCAGATCTTGGACACTATGGGCATTTCCGCTCCAGATCAGATGTGAACAACTTTCTAGTTGACCCATCGTTTTAAAAGTTTTATAATTATCAGTACATAAATCATTTAAGTTATTAATTATTAAGCTCATAACTATATGGCAGACATTCGTCGCTCCTCAGCTAATTTTAATGAGGCAGCTGAACCAGAAATGATGATGGAACAGCCGAGCCAAGCCAAGGGTCCGGTGGCCGGAAAAATCTTTTCCGTTTTAATCATCATCGTTATCATTATTTTAGGTCTTTATTTTGTTTCTCGCTTTACCAGCTGGAACATTTTGGGGCTTAATAAGAGTGATTCTACTTGGCAGGCCGTTTTTTTGAGCAACGGCCAGGTTTACTTTGGCAATGTTGCTTCTCAAAGTAGCCGAACAGTTATTCTAAAAGATATTTATTATCTCCAGGTCAATCAACAGCCAATTCAGCCTCAAGACCAAACTCAGCCTCAACAGGCGCCTATTTCCCTGGTTAAACTAGGCAATGAATTGCACGGTCCTTACGATGAGATGTTTATTAATCGTGATCAAATCCTGTTTATTGAAAACATGAAGACCAGTTCTAAAGTGGTTGAAGCCATCATGAACTACAAGAAAGATCAGACCAAGAAATAATTGTAAATAATCTTAAAAGGCGCCCTACATTTTTGTTCGGCGTCTTTTTTGATATAATAAAAAGACTAACGGCATTTTTTAATGAACAACAGAATTGGTCAATTGATTATCATTAGCTTCATCTTAGGAGTGATTTTTTTATTTCCAACTGAGCTAAGGGCTTTTATGACCAGTACTCATTATCGATTATGGGCCGATGATCTGAATACGACGGGCGGCTTTGCTAGTTCAACTAATTATCAAGTTGAATATTCAGCTGGTCAGGCCGTGACGGGTAATGCGACTAGTAGTAATTATTTATTGGAGGGCGGTTTTCAGTCTACTGAAGAAATTCCAATTTTACGTTTTCAAATTTCTAAAAATTATATTGCCTTTGGGGTTTTAGATGTGGGCTTTGTTTATCAAGACAGCGTCACTGCTACCACCACCACCAATGGTTTTTTTGGTTATGCCACTAGTTTATATCAAGATGGTCCCTTAACTACTGGCTCGGCTAATTTTGCTCCAGTGAGTGATGGTGCGGTCAGTGCTGGTCAGGAAGAATACGGCATTGCGGTCAGTGGGTTAGATGCGGTGCCAGTAGGGGATGTGCCCATTACTAACACCTTGCAAACCATTGCCGGCCACTCAGGGTATTATGGAGCTGGCGCTTATCCGGAAAATCGGGAAACCACAGTCACTTTTAAGCTTTCCACAACGCCAACTACTGCGGCTGGTGATTACTCTCAGTCGGTTTATTTTATTGCCACCGCCACTTTCTAATTAGTTACTGGTTATCCTTTAATTTAGCTGAAGTTTGTGGTATACTAAAGGAGAAATTGATAGAAAAACCCTTATTAAATTGAACTAATTTTTTGTTCATTTTTCTATAAAATACATAAATACAAACAAAATAGTTCAAGTTAGTGACACCTTAAGTCGATTAATGATTAACACCAGCTCAACCCACACTATTCTATTTAAAACGCCCAGTGGGTTATTAGCTAGTCAAAAATTAAAAATCGCTTTTCCCTATGCCGGGGGAGGATTTAGTTTTGGTTCGGCTACCGGCACTTTTAATGTGGTTAATGATATTGACGTGGCTAGTTCTACGGCAGTTGGGGGAACTTACACGGACTATACTTTATCTACCGGAACTGCCGCCGCTGTTGGCAGTATTGCAGTAGCTACTACCACGGCTAGCGGTTTACTCTGGTTTACCTTTTACGCTCCCAGTAACATGAGTATTCCTTCCAGTACTTGGCTGAGAATTAGGATTGGTACTAATGCTGGTTCTGGTGGCGTTGGAGCAGTGAGCATGATTAATCCTAGTCCGGCTACCAGTTCGTTGGTGACTATTACTACCACTGATGCCAGTGATAATATTATTGATCGAGGCTACCTATCCTTAGCTATTATCACCAATGATCAAGTGGCAATTACCGCTACGGTTTTACCAACCTTAACTTTTGATTGGAATGCTACCAGCACCGGAACAGTTGGTTCGGAGAACTGTGCTGCGGCCAATTCAATGGCTAGTTCCAGTAACAAGAACGCTATTGATTTTGGCGCTTTAACTCCGGCCGTGGCTAAAATTGGTTGTCACTTTTTATTTGTTGGCACCAATGCTTCCCAAGGCTATTCAGTAACGGCTCAACAAAATCATGATTTATGGCAAAATGGTTCTACAACTATGACCATCTCACCATTTAAGAATGGTGTGCCGCAAACTGCGCCAGCTGCTTGGGCTTCGCCGTCAGGCACTTATGGCAGCCATTTAACTTATGGTCATTTTGGTTTTACTTCCAGTGACACGGCCTTATCTTCATCTACTCCTAATGTCTTTAACACCGGCGCCTCTTTTGCTGGCTTTAGCTCAACCTCTTCCATGGAAA